>CAZTVB010000080.1:0-8941 GCA_964616315.1 uncultured Rikenellaceae bacterium | reverse complement strand
CAATCAGCGGTAAGATGCTTATGGCCATTGAAAAGACTAAAAAACTTGAGGATAAGTATATATCAACCGTTGAAAAACTATACAAAACTAAAACATACCAAAACAGAGGCGAAGAGTTTGTAAACGAAATATTCCAGCAAATTATCAGAAAACTTATTGATGGTTTTACCGATAAGGATTCCCGTGAAATTGTTGCTTTTGGGGAAATACTCTCAACAGGCCTATTTCATATGTACTTAACAGAACTTGGAAAAAAGTCGGCATATCTATCGGCTCTACGCTTTATGAGAACCGACAAGGACAAAGAACCAGACTATTTTTACATTGAGGAAAGCATTGATAGAGCAATATCAACCAATCCGTTTGCTCAGGTATACGTAACTGAAGGATTTATATGTAGAAATTTAATTGGCGAGATTGATAATCTTGGCCGCGGAGGAAGCGATTATACCGCTGCAATAATTGGTAATGCCGTTAATGCAAACGAAGTTCAAATATGGACTGATATTGATGGCTTGCACAATAACGACCCACGTTTTGTTGAGAACACAACACCTTTAAGGTCGCTATCGTACGATGAGGCTGCAGAGTTGGCCTACTTTGGAGCAAAAATATTGCACCCCGCAACAATTCAACCTTGCCGTGTAAAGGGAATTCCTGTATTGCTGAAGAATACATTGCAACCTGAGGATGAAGGAACTCTAATCACTGCATTCCACAACCCACAAGGAGTTAAAGCGATTGCGGCTAAAGATGGAATTACAGCAATAAATATTCGTTCGTCCAGAATGCTGCTTGCCTATGGTTTTCTTAACAAGGTTTTCGAGATTTTCAATCAGCATAGAACTGCAGTTGATATGATAACAACCTCGGAGGTGGCAATATCGCTAACAATAGATAACACCGAGAATCTTAACGCCATTACCAAACAACTTTCAGCATTCTCAAGTATTGATGTAGAGCATAATCAAACAATCATTTGTATTGTTGGCGATTTTGTAGCCAACCGTAATGGTTATGCCGCGCTGGTTTTTGGAGCATTAAAGGAGATACCTATCAGAATGATATCGTATGGTGGAAGTAACAATAATATCTCTGTCTTAATTGACTCACAGAACAAGGTTAAAGCGCTTCAGGCTCTTCAAGGTATTGTGGACAACTCCACAGTAATTAACAAGGAATTTGTTGCCCAAACCATTAATTGTTAACGCGATGCAAACTCCATACTATCAATACAACATCGACTTGTTGCGACAAACACTAAGCATTGCTCGGCAAGAATCGCAACTGAATGGTTTCTACGTCCATTATGCACTAAAGGCGAACTCTAACCCAACTATTCTAAGAATTATCTCAGAATATGGATTTGGAGCAGACTGTGTAAGCGGTAACGAGGTAAGAACAGCTCTTGAGAACGGTTTCGAACCAAATAAGATTGTGTATGCTGGCGTTGGCAAGACAGATGACGAAATTGAATTTGCAATAGACAGTGATATACTGTGCTTGCACTGTGAATCGATTCAGGAACTTGAAGAACTAAATAGAATTGCTTCGGAAAAAAGTAAGGTTGTAGAAATAGCCCTAAGAATAAATCCCAACGTAGATGCTCTTACCCACAAACACATTACAACAGGAACAAGTATTAACAAGTTTGGATTAACTGTAAGTGAGGCGAAACTGGCAATTCAGATTATTCCCTCGCTGCAGAATATCAAACTAATTGGCTTACATTTCCACATTGGTTCGCAAATTACCAAGATGAGTGTTTTCAGAAACCTTGCCCGCAGGGCAAAGGAGATTGAGCAAGAACTAAATCCTAATGGTGAATTCCCTTACCTTAACCTTGGCGGCGGATTAGGAATTGACTATGAGAATCCAAATGAGAACCCTATCCCCGACTTCAAGAACTACTTCTCAACTATCAATAGTTCATTGGAAAGAAAAGGATTTCAAAAGGTGCATTTTGAACTAGGTCGCTCATTGGTTGGACAGTGTGGCAAACTTGTTACCAAAGTTCTATTCACAAAACAAACCGGCGAAAAGAATTTTGTTATAGTTGATGCTGGAATGAACACACTTATTCGTCCTGCGCTATATGGAGCTCACCACCGAATTGAAAATGTAACGTCAACAGAAATTCTACACGAGATTTACAGCATTGTAGGTCCAATATGCGAAACAACCGACTGTTTCGATGAGAACGTGTATTTGCCCGTTACCAAGCGAGGTGATTTAATCGAAATTCTGTCGTGTGGAGCGTATGGCGAAGTAATGAGTTCGAGGTATAACCTTAGGGATTTGCCAGGAATTAAGTTTGCAACAGGAAACGTTTATCAAGAATCGGAATTGAGTTTGGAATAAGAAAAAAGAGCGCTATTGCGCTCTTCTCATTTACTTATTGTATATAAACCGTTTTATTTTCTGGGTTGGAGTCTTCTCGAAAGGTTCATGCTGTTCAACAACTGAATTTAACTTGGAGAAACGAGCAACCTTGGAATTTACATGATGCATAATATCATCCATAATTTTTTTGGACTTTTCCTCAGCATTATGTTGCCAATCCTTGGCAGAGTGCTTCAAATCATTATAATAATTTTCAACAACCTCTTTATTAAGATGAACCCTTGCAACAAGCTTTCCCTTCATCTCATAAACCATCGATTCTAAAACAAACTCGTGCTTATTGATAACATCTTCTATCTCCTCGGGGTAAATATTCTCGCCCGATGCGCTAAGAATCATATTCTTGTTTCGGCCCTTAATCTCCACATAGCCATTCTCGTCGATTGTACCAAGGTCGCCAGTGCGCAACCATCCATCGATAAACATCTCGGCAGTTAACTCTGGTTCCTTGTAATAACCTACCATAACATTAGAACCACGCACAAGTATTTCGCCTTCGCCAGTTGTTGGGTTAGGATTGAGAAGTTTCATCTCCTGACCAGGCAAGTTAAAGCCTGCATGACGGAATTTCACTATTCTGGGTGTACAGCCCGAAAGCAATGGAGAAGTCTCAGTCATACCGTAACCAATAGAGTATGGGAACTTACCCTCGTACATAAAACGCTCTACCTCATACGACAACTTAGCACCACCTACACCAAAGAAATGGAGTTCTCCACCGAATACGTCTTGTAACTTATTGGAAGCCAAACGGTGCATTAGTTTACGTGTAAGTGGTAAACTGTACATCATACGTTTAGCACGCGATGCTGTTAGCTCAGGTTTAATTTTGTTCTTATAGATTTTCTCGATAACCAAAGGCACCGACAAAATCATAGTTGGCTTAATTTTTTGCATAGCAGGAATAAGCGCTGCTGCTGTTGGGGGCTTATCAAGGTAGTACACCGATGCACCTGTTGCCATAGGCAACAAGAATCCAATGGTACACTCGTAAGTATGCGAAAGTGGCAAAATTGACAAAAGTCTATCGGTTTCGCATACATTTTGAATCATCAATGTTGATAAAATATTCGAAACCAGATTTTTATGCGATAGCATCACGCCCTTTGGACGACCTGTAGTGCCCGAAGTATATATCAATGCAGCTAAATCGTCCTCGGTTGGTTTTGGAAACTCGCAATCGCAATAATCAGTATTTACAGTAATCGCAGGAGTAGTGTAAGGCATTGCTGAATCAACCTTAGCGGTTTGTTCATCTATAGCCTGGAGATTATTTATAAGGACAAATGCATCGATATTTTTTAAGTTATTCAGATTTAACTGATTGTACAATCGAGCTGAAACAAACACAACCTTTGCCTCGCTATGATGAATTATACTCTCCATTTCTGTAGCAGAGAAATCTGGCAAAATTGGAACAACCACCGCTCCAATTGTAGTGATAGAAAAATAGGCCATTCCCCAATTGGGACTATTCTCACCAATCAATGCAACCTTATCGCCTTTATTAACGCCTAAAGTGTTAAGCATACCTGATATATTCCTAACTATAATTGCCATATCGGCATACGATAATGGCTCGGAGCCAACAAAAGCAAGAGCAGGACGCTCAGAATAAGCCATTCGTGAACGGAAGAATATGTCACGAATAGTTAATTTCTTCAATGAAATCATTCTAAAAATTTAAATTAATACTTGCTTTGCCATGCATCAAAGCGAATCGCAAATGTATGCTATAAAAACGTATAATGTAATAATTTGTTCCGAATTATTTTTTCAGCAACAAATTCACAATTAGACCGCAAACGTTTGAAATATGACTTTTATCAAATAGCAAACTCATATTATTTGACGAACGTTTAATTAAAACAGTCGAAATAAAAACTAAAACTTAATTTTTGAGAATTGCTTATTTCTAAGCACAAAGAATTGAAAAAGTATGCTTTTGGATAGAATTTGGGGGTTTGGTTTGCATTGTGTATAACGTGTAGATTCTCGGTATTTATTAAGTGTTTTAATGTTTTTGAAGTAATGGATATGTGCTGTAAATACAGCCTTAAAAAAATTGAATTTGAAACTAGCCAAGTATGCAAAGGCAGAAAGCCAGTCGAGCATTACCCTAACAGCAACTGTTAAAAACAGTTTTTTTGGATGTAGATTTTTGTGAAGTGTGTAAAGGCTATTCCTATAGTTTAGGTATAGTTTACGAGGATTGTTATTTGGCAAAGTGCCACCACCTACGTGGTATATCATTGAAGAGGGAACACTCCAAACGCTAAAACCGTTGTTATGGAAACGCCAACATAAATCAATCTCCTCCATATGGGCAAAAAAACTATCGTCTAAACCACCCAACTTTAAATAAGCAGAAGCCCTAACAAACATACAAGCCCCGCTAGCCCAAAATATCTCAACAACATCATTGTATTGATTTTTATCCACTTCAATTTCTGAAAGTATTCTACCCCTACAGAATGGATAACCAAACTTATCAATAAAACCACCCGCAGCACCAGCATACTCAAAGTATTCCTTGCGGGAATAGTCCATTATTTGGGGGGCACATGCAGCTGCATTAGGATGTAAGTCCATGAACTCAACTAATGGCTGTAGCCAACCCGAAGTTACCTCAACATCAGAATTTAGTAAAACAAAATACTCTGCATCTATTTGTTGAAGTGCCCTGTTGTATCCCTCGGCAAAGCCGTAGTTCTTATCTAAACGAATTTGAATTACATCCTTAAACTTGCTATCTAATAAATTCAATGAACCATCGGTTGAACCATTGTCGGCAACAAAAACACCAATACCCTCTCCCTTTGAGTTTGAGAGAACACTGGGCAAAAACTTTTGGAGAAAACTCTCTCCATTCCAATTCAATATAACAACAGCAACCTTAAATCTCATCATTTACGGGTTAATTAGCGTTTGTTCTTTTATGCTTCCAACGGCGATGAGACCAGAGCCAATACTCGGGCTTTTCCTGAATTAATCGTTCCAAAGCCTTAACATGCATTTCTGTTATTTCGTACTGTTTTGTTTCCTTTGGATTTTCTGTTAAAAGTTCCAATTCAACCTCGTAACGACCGCGCTTAATCTTACGCATGTTGCAGAAAAGAACTGGTTGATTAGTTTTTATAGCAATTTTTTCAGTTCCTAAAAAAACAGGAGTTTCCTGATTCAAGAAACAAGTCCAATAACGAATATCGCCTTTTACTGGGGTTTGATCTGTAATTAAGCCTAAAAAGAAAGGTCTCCCCTCCTGCGACATTTTTAGTGCCATACGGGTAACATCGTGCATTGGAACGGGAATGCCACCAAAACGCTCACGGCTTTTATTAATGAAATTTTCAAAATACTTATTATTCAATGGCTTATAAGCACCAATCACTGTGTGTTTGAGGTAGAGACCGAAAAGACTTAATATTTCCCAGTTTCCGTAATGTCCTCCAGCAACAATTACACTTTTTCCTTCTTCAAAATATTTATTTATTATATCAATATTTTTAAAGGTTACCATCTTAGTAGCCCTTCGTTTAGAAACAAATAGCACGTAATTTACTTCCACAAACAGATCGCAAAAATGACGGTAGAAAAGCAGTTCTATCCTTTTTAATTCTTTTTCGGTTTTATCTGGGAATGAATTCTTGAGGTTTTCGCGTACCGTTTTTTTCCTATAGCCAAATACATAGTAAACAAAAAAGAAGTTAACATCAGATAAAACAAACAAAACTCTTAATGGCAGAAATGCCAATAAGCGAACAGAAATAAAGAAAAAATAAAAAAAGATACGATCCATCGGTTATCTATTTTGAAATCATAAAGCTATTAACAACGTCAACAAACTCATCGTGAATAAGATTGTTTGTGGCGATAATTTCGGCACCAAAGATATAGTTTTTGCCCTTAGAGTAATCGCAAACCTTTCCTCCTGCCCTTTCAACAATTAATGCGCCAGCTGCAACATCCCAAGGATTAAGTCCATACTCATAAAACGCATCGAAACGACCACTAGCCACATAAACCAAATCCGTTGCTGCTGAGCCTAACCTGCGCATCCCGTGCGAATGACGCATAAAATAATCGAGCGATTTAAGCAACTGGTCAATTCGGGAATAATCGTAGTATGGAAAGCCAGTGCAAACAAGAGAATCGTTAACCTTGGCAACGTCCGATACCTTTATAATATCAGCATTACAGTACGCAGCGCTATCGGCATTGGCCCAGAAACACTCATCCAAATTAGGCTCGTAAACCACACCAACCAAAACGTTCTGTCCATCCATTAATGCAACGCTTACAGCGTATGGTGCTAGTCCGTGTATGTAGTTTGTTGTACCATCCAGCGGGTCGATAACCCAGTTAAGTCCACCCTCTTTTGGAACTCCAGTTCCCTCCTCCGCAATAAATCCAGCGGTTGGAACAGTCTTGGAAAGGGCATCAACAAGCATTTTTTCGCAGGTTTTATCCACATACGAAACAAAATTATGCTCGCCTTTAACTTCAACCTTTTGTTGCAGAAAATTTGCGCGCTCCTTTAGAGCAAACTTTCCAGCCTCTTTGGCTGCTTCAATAACCTGTTCGGTAATAATCTGTAATATCATTTTAAACTCTTTTAAACCAATGGATTCCTGCTTGAGCAGGAATGTTTTACTAAAAACCTAACTCCTCTTGAATTGGAACAAGTGCTTCAATTGAGACTTGAGCAAACTCTTCGATATTCATTCCAAACTTTTCGCACTCCAAAATTGTATCGCGGTTTACCGATGCTGCAAACATCTTCTCCTTCATACGCTTTGTAACAGACTTAACCTTAACGCTGGATATTTTCTTATCGGGGTAAACCAGCGCTGTGGCAAAAATTAGCCCTGTAATTGTTTCGCCAGCAGCCAATGCAAACTGGAATTTTGTTGCACGTGGCAATCCTGTAGCCATCTCATTATGCATCCGAATAGCATCAACAGCCTCCGCTGGCAGAATATCCTTAAGCATATCGGCAGCCAACAAAGCATGCTTAGTAGAATCGCCATTGGTTATTTCCACATCCAAATCGTGAAGTAGCCCAGCAATTCCCCAAATATCCTTATCCTCGCCTAACTTCTCGGCCAAAGCCCTTAGAACAGCTTCCGATGCCAAGCAATGGGCAATCATCTTAGGATTTTTAATATGCTGATTAAGCAAATCGAGATAAAAAGCGCGTTCCTGCATAGTGTTAAAATTGCGTTACAATGCTTCAAAAATAGTTATTTTTAGATTAAACTGCATTGTTCTTATTTTCCTGAGTTTTATTCTTAACACTAATTAAGCGAAACCGAATAAGCCAGCCGTAAACCGATGCAAATCTAGCGTTAATTGATATAAATGGTATTAAAACACTGGCCATAAAAATACTGATAAGAACCACTGCATAGGTAATATTACGAACCAACTCACCACCAATCATTCCCTGTTGCATGGGAATTCCAGCAAGAACCGCCGCAGCCAAACCTTTTGGAACCATTGCGGCCATTATTGTTTTATCGAAAATTGGTAATGGCGATTTTATTGATACACGCACTATAGGAATGCGTGATGCAAATATGGCAACCGACAGTATCAACCCAAACATTAGTGCAGTAAAACTATCGAGTTGAATTGATAGACCTATATAAACAAAGAAGAACGTTTTAAGCAGAAATACTATTTCGGAGAAAAACACCCGCTCGGTTTGGTTCAGAGCAATAGGTTCGTGAGCAATATACTTTTTAAGAAATGTAAAATTAAAATGCTCAATATTAACCAGTGTAATTCCGAAAAGCAATGCCGAAATTGCCCCGCTATAACCCAACAACTCAGCAACACCGTACACAATAAAAACAAATGCAGGGGTTGTAAATATTGAGTTCTGAATGGTTCTAATTCTGTTCAAAAGAATTGACCAGCCAATAGCACCTGCAATTCCCACAAAAGCAGCGAATGTGAACGACGATAGTATTTTCCCAATTATCAATCCAACCTGTAAATTACCGCTCTTATTTGCCTCAATCAATGCCAACGCAAAAACAATACAGAGCACATCGCTCAGTGCCGATTCCAAAACCAAAATAGTTCTTGATTCTTCCTTTATTTTAAGCAATCGAACCATTGGAATAACAACCGCCGACGATGTTCCACCCAAAATTGCACCAAGAGTAAGGTCTACAAGCAAGTCTAATTCAAAAAAGAAGTAAGCGATTAGCCCTACAATCAAAAAAGTCGCAAAAAAGTTGATAAGTGTAAGCGCCATTGAACCCTTTATAGAGTTCTTAAGTTCCTGAAGTTTTAGTCCAAGTCCTCCTTCGAAAAGAATTATCACCAGAGTAATTGATGTAAACATTGGACCAGCCACACCAAAATCCTCAGCGTGCACAACGCCCAGTATTGGTCCAAACAGCAAACCGACAATCATCAGTAGCAACACATCAGGAATACCTTTTTTTTCGAATATTCCTGAGAACCAGTGCGAAAGGAATACTATTGCTCCTACAATAAGGATGGTTAATGCTGAGTTCATAATAAT
>CAZTVB010000079.1:0-9005 GCA_964616315.1 uncultured Rikenellaceae bacterium | reverse complement strand
ACAGCAATCATCTAGTTTTCTTGTATTGGTTAAATTTCAAGTTGACTTTTGTGTAAAAATTTATTTTTATGCAAAGGTTACTTCCATTTTTAGTTTTAATTGTTGCCAATTTTCTTTTCTATGAAAATTTATTGGCGCAAAACTATACCAATAGGATTTGGGATTTAAATACTTGCATCAACTATGCTTTGGAAAATAACATTCAGGTTAAGCAAAAAAAGTTGAGTGTATCTTCAAATGAACTTGATTTGTCAAAGAATAAATCGGCGTGGCTTCCCGCACTCAATGCATCGATTTCTGAAGATTTGACGAATTCCAAGGATAAAACAAATGCCGATAGTTGGGCTGCATCCAATGGCACTAGTTTTTCTTTAACTGCAAGTATGCCAATATATCAGGGTGGTAGCATTAAAAATAATATCAGGAAGAGTCAACTTTCAGTTGAGCAGGCTAACGTTGATGTTGAAATCATCCAAAAATCAATAATTCTCTCGATTGTTCAGGCTTACTTGGATGTTCTCTATACCAAAGAGTCGGTCGACTACTATGCCGAGGTTGTGTTAGCCTCTCAAAAACAGGTAGAGCGCTCAAAAGACCTTTTTGATGCGGGTTCAATTGTTCGCAAGGATTTGGCGCAAATGGAGGCTCAACTTGCAAGCGATAATTATTCATTAACTGTATCAAAAAATAATTTTACTTCACGAACAACCGATTTAAAGCAGCTATTGGAGATTCCTGTTGCTGATACTTTTGCTGTATCCTTCCCTGAGGTTCATGTGATTGATAGTTTCGCGAGTTTTCCTTCTAAATTGGAGGCAATTAATGCGGCCGTATCAATAATGCCCGAGACAAAGAGCAGTCGGGTAAACAATCAAATTGCCGAGGTGAATTATAGAATTGCAAAATCAGGTTACTTGCCTTCGCTGAGTCTCAATGCAGGTTATTCAACCGACTATAGTTCTAGTTTAAGTGGCGATTTTAGCAATCAACTTTCGAACAATCAACTTCAAAAAGTTGGACTAACTCTTAATGTGCCAATTTTCAATAGATTCTCGACAAAAACATCGGTTCAGCAATCCAAAATTAGTATTGAGCAGGCAAGGCTGTCGGCGCTAGAAACCGAAAAGAACCTGCAACAACAGGTCGAAACTATTTATCAGGATGCAGTGGCAGGAATTTATCGCTATGAATCGGCAAAAACACAAATGGAACTGGCCGATGAGAGTTATCGACTATCGGAACAGCAATTCAATCTAGGAATGATTAATGCTGTGGAGTTGCTAAAAGTTAAAACTAGTTTGCTTAACTCTAAAATGGAACTAATTCAGTCGAAATACTCTGCAATATTGAATCTTAAGATTCTTGATTACTACATGGGAAAAACAATAACACTTTAAGAACTATAAAATGAAGAAAAAATCACTTTTCATAGGCATCCCAATTCTAGTTGCAATCCTTGTAATTTTTGTGTTTGCAAAAGGTAAAAAGGATGAAGTTACGCTCGAAACAGTCCTTGTTGCGAAAGGAGATATCATCAACACTGTAACAGCAACCGGCACAATTGAACCAATTGATAAAATTGAGGTTGGAACACAAGTTTCAGGTGTGATAAATGGAATTTATGCGGATTTTAACTCGCAGGTCAAAAAAGGCCAATTGTTAGCGGAGTTAGATAAATCAACGTTGAAAGCAAGGGTTTTGCAATCGAAAGCCAGCTTGGCATCGGCTCAGAATGAACTAACCTATCAGGAGCAAAATCTTAATAGGACTAAGAAGTTATATGAAACAAAGGCTGTAAGCGATGCGGATATTGAGTCGGCACAGTATAAGTATAACAATGCCAACGCAAATGTCGATAGGTTGATTTCTGAACTGGGACAGGCTGAGGTAAATCTTTCCTACGCATCAATTTACTCACCTATTGATGGTGTTATTCTTGCACGGAATGTTGAGGAAGGACAAACTGTTGCTGCAAGTTTTAGCACGCCAACACTTTTCACCATTGCCAGAGATTTAACCAAAATGAAGGTGGAGGCCAATGTGGATGAGGCTGATATAGGTCAGGTGAAGATGGGACAAGAAGTAACTTTTACTGTTGATGCTTTCCCTAGCGACACTTTTGATGGAAAAGTATCGCAAATAAGGTTAAACCCAACAGTATCATCGAGTGTGGTAACCTACAAGGTGATTGTTGAAGCGCCAAATCCCGATTTAAAGTTAATGCCAGGCTTAACTGCAAGCATCAGTATAATTACAAAGCAGGCAAAGAATGTGTTTAAGGTAGCATCGAAAGCATTGCAATTCAAACCCGATATGGATGTGGCAATGAAGTATTTGCCAAAACCAAAAGGCAAACCTGACGCAATGCCAATGGATGAAGTTCAAACTGATAGTGGTTTTGGCACAGTTTGGCTAAAGAATGGAGAGGCTATTAAACCCCAAAGGGTTAAAGTCGGAATGGACGATGGTGCTTATACCGAGATTTTGGAAGGGTTGAACGAAGGCGATTCTGTAGTTACATCCGCAGTTAAAGTTGTAACTAAATCTACATCGAAAGAAAGTAAAAGTCCTTTCCTTCCAACTCCACCAAAACCAGGTAATGCAAAAAAATAATATCATGAGCCAATCAATAATTCAAATAGAAGATTTAAAACGAAACTTTTTGGTTGGGAGTGAGGTTGTTCAAGCTTTACGAGGTGTTTCGTTTGATGTTGACAAAGGCGAGTTCTTGACTATCATGGGAGCAAGTGGTTCGGGAAAAACAACCCTGCTAAATATTCTCGGATGTTTGGATAAACCTACCGATGGAAAATATTTTATCGATAGCACATCTATTTCAACATTGAATAAAAATGAACTGGCCAGAATTAGGAATGAGAAGATAGGTTTTGTTTTTCAATCATTCAATCTTTTGTCGCGTACATCTGCCTTGGAAAATGTTGAACTTCCTCTATTGTACAACTCAAGTGTATCGTCGAGGGAAAGACGCGAAAGGGCAAGAAGGGCATTAAAGGCTGTTGGTCTAGAAAATAGAATGGACCATAAACCCAATCAACTTTCCGGCGGACAGCAGCAGCGGGTTGCCATTGCTCGGGCATTGGTTAATGACCCTGTAATGATTCTTGCCGACGAGGCCACAGGAAATCTCGATACAAAAACCAGCTACGAGATTATGCATCTATTTCAGGAACTAAATCAGCAAGGAAAAACTATTGTATTTGTAACACACGAACCTGAAATTGCATCGATGAGTAAACGAACCGTAACCTTGAGGGATGGTTTAGTTATTAGCGATACTCTGGCCGAGAATAAAAAAGCAAAGTTATTGGAGAGTTTAAGTATTCCAACAAGTAACAACATCTAAGATGAACAGTAGCAATTTGGCAAAAATAGCCCTTAAGGCAATGGTAAGGAACAAGATGAGAACGTTCCTTACTATGCTGGGAATAATAATTGGGGTTGCATCGGTTATTGTGATGTTAGCAATTGGTCAGGGCTCTAAGAAAAGTATCCAGAGCCAAATATCGAGCATGGGATCCAATATGATATTTGTACGCCCAAACAGCGATATGCGCGAAGGGGTTAGGATGGATGCTAGCAGTATGCAAACTCTAAAAATTGCCGATGTAGAGGCAATAAAGAAGTATTGTCCTAATGTTTCAGCGGTTTCGCCACAGGTTAGTTCTGGTGGACAGGTAATTTTTGGTTCAAACAACTGGCCTACATCAATGCAAGGTGTTAATGGCGATTATCTTAGTATTCGTAAGTTATCTCTGAAAGATGGTCGTATTTTTAATGAGCAAGAAGTGAATAGTTCCAGCAAGGTTTGTGTTTTAGGTCAAACCATTGTCGATAATATATTTACCAATGGAGAATCGCCTATCGGGAAAACAATTCGTTTTAATAAAATTCCTTTCAAGGTAATTGGAGTGCTTGAAGAAAAAGGAGAGAATACATTTGGACAGGACCAAGACGATATAATTATTGTTCCATACACAACCGTGCAAAAACGAATTATGGCTATTACTTGGGTTCAAAGCATTTTTACTTCAGCCGTTAGCGAAGAAGCCTCATCCAAGGCTGTTGATGAAATATCGGAAGCGTTAAGGAAAAGTCATAAGTTGAAAAGCACAGAGGACGATGATTTTGAAGTACGTTCACAAGCCGAGTTAATAAATACTTTCAGTTCAATTACCAATATGCTAACAATACTCCTTGCAGCAATTGCAAGCATATCATTATTTGTGGGTGGAATTGGCATTATGAACATAATGTTTGTTTCGGTAACAGAGCGTACTCGCGAAATAGGATTGCGTATGGCCATTGGTGGACGCGAACTTGATATAATGCTCCAATTCCTGATTGAGTCTGTAATGATAAGCTTTGCTGGCGGATTAATTGGGGTGATGTTTGGTTTTATTTTTGCCTATGGAGTATCCGCAATTTTTGGATGGCCTATTGCAATAACATCATTCTCTGTTATTCTGTCGTTTGCTGTTTGTTTGGCCACTGGTGTGTTTTTTGGTTGGTATCCTGCTCGAAAAGCATCGTACCTCGACCCAATTGAAGCGTTACGTTATGAATAATCAAATAATTAAATCATAAAATATGAAGAGGGTAATAATTTTAACTATCATTGCGCTGGCTAGTTCGTTGACTTTAAGTGCGCAGCGTCCAGAACGACCAAAGTTTGATGCCAAAGAAATGGCCTCAAAAATGGTGAGCGAACTGAGCGAGAAAATTGAAATGTCAATCTCGGTGCAGGACTCGGTAAAACTTGCGTTTGTCAAATTCTTCAATAAAATGGATAGCGATAGGCAATCGGGCGGTAGACCAAATGTTGAAAACTACGAAAAAGAGCGCGATTCGAAGGTTAAAACCTTTCTTACTGACGAACAGTACAAAATTTATTCTAAATTTATGGAGGAAAGAAAACCCAAAGGTGAACGACCCAGTAGGGATGATATGAATGGACGACCACCTAGAGGATTTTAATTAAACAACTCCTTATTAAATATTTAAGAGCAATGATAACACTTAATTCCAAATCGAAGAAAATTGCGAGTATAGCGCTACACATACTTGTTTGGATATTTTGGTTTGCTGTACCATTTCTTTTTTCAATGAGTAATCCTCAGGCAAACGAACCCCCTCGCGACCCTAACTTCTACTTTTTCATTTGGATTCCAATGTCTTTATCGTTGATATTGTTTTATACTAACTATTTTTGGTTGATTGAGAGGTATTTGTTTCGAAAGAAAGTGTTATGGTTTATACTTATCAACTTAGTTCTAATTATTGGTTTTTCGTTTTTCACCGATTTTGTAAGGGAACTATTCGGATTCTTTAAGCCTGAAATGTCCAATATGAGAGAACCTCGTCCCGGTGGATTTAACGAGTCATTCAAGCCAAAGCCTCCTAAGGAATTCTTTTTTGGAATTCATAACCTTACATTCTTTTTTGTAGTTAGCATAAGTGTTGCCATTCGAACTACAAGTCGGTGGTTTGTTACTGAAAATCAACGAAAAAACTTGGAGAACGAAAACTTAAAATCAGAGTTGAATAACCTTAAAATGCAACTTAACCCACATTTCTTTTTTAATACGTTGAATAATATTTATTCGCTAATTCAAACTTCGCCAGATAAAGCTCAGGAGTCTGTTCACGGCTTAGCCAAACTGATGCGTTATCATCTTTATGAAACCAACGAGGATAAGGTTGCGCTCAATGGTGAAGTTGAGTTTATGAAGAGTTACATAGCTCTGATGAAATTGCGCTTATCGGCAAATACTGAGGTTTATTCTAGTTTCAGCGTTCAGAGCCTTGAGGTTTCAGTTGCTCCGCTTTTATTTATCCCAATAATTGAGAATGCCTTTAAGCACGGAATAAATCCTAGCGAAAAGTCTATTATCAAAATAACACTCGAAGAAAAGAATAATACCTTGTCGTTCGAGTCGTTTAATTCGAATTTTCCACAAAAATATGAGACCGACAAGGGTGGTGATGCCAATGGAATTGGTCTCGATAATATTCAAAAGCGTCTTTCATTAATATATCCAGGCAAGTATATTCTGGTAAAAGACGTTGTTGATGGTCTTTTTCACATTAAAGTTGTGATACAACTATGACAAATATAAAATGTATAATTGTTGATGACGAGCCTCTAGCACTCGATTTGCTGGAGAGCTATGTTCTAAAAACTCCCTTTTTGGAGTTGATGAGTAAATTTACCTCTCCTTTTGAGGCAATGCAGTATATAACTGCAAATAAGGTAGATTTAATTTTTCTTGATATTCAGATGCCAGGTATTACAGGAATTGAGTTCTCCCGAATTTTGCAGAATGGCCCAAAAGTAGTTTTTACCACTGCATACAGCCAGTATGCATTAGAAGGTTTTAAGGTTGATGCGCTCGATTATTTGGTAAAACCTTTCAATTATCAAGAGTTTTTAAAGGCAGCAAACAAAGCCCTTACTTGGTTTGGGATGTTGAGCAAGCAACCCGAAGAGAAAAAGGTGGACTCCGACGATAATGCCATTTTTGTTAAGTCAGAATACAAACTGCTTAAGATTGAGTACGAAAAAATAATCTACATCGAAGGCCTTAAGGACTATGTGAAAATATATCTGACAGACCAACCAAGGCCCGTTTTAACCCTAATGACACTTAAATCGTTGGAGGAAAAGTTAACACCACATAATTTTATGCGGGTTCATCGTTCATACATCGTGAATTTGAATAAAATAAACATTATTGAGCGGAATAGGATTGTGTTTGGGTCAATCTATATTCCCATTGCCGACGGGTATAAGGAGAAATTTCAAGGTTTCTTGGATAAGAGGTTTATGGAGTAAAAATCTATTCCAAAAACTTTTTAAAATCGAAATAGTTAAATTCCTTGAGCATTTCTGTCATTTTAATATTTTATGGTGCAGAGTATTCATCTTTAAAATATAGTTCACCATTATCCATTTGCTGAATACAATCCGCTTCAATAATAATTAATTGAATGGCTGTGGTGGGTTTTGTTTTATCGAAATAATCCTTGTTTAGTTTAACAAAAGCCCTTGCTCCTTCAAGTCTATAGGGGCAACCGCACATTTTATCACCTTCGTATGCAGGGCTATTAAGTTCTGCCTCAGTGAAAGTGGCTTTTTCTTCGTTAATCTTATCAACAAAGATTTTATAAAGCATTTCGTCCAGTTCGCCTCTTTCTAGTTGTTTTTTACTTCTTCGTAGTAGAGCATCAATATTCTCCTTTACAGTTATTGGCACCCAAAGCGGATTTCCGTTCGAAATTACGACAAGTCCATTACTGTAAAGCTTACATCCGTTTTGCTCTCCAATTTCTATGGGTTCGGTGTTGATTAGCATGCCATCTTTGTCGTAAACATCTCCAATGGTATAGCCCATCAGAGCCCTGTCGGGACGGTTAAATAGTATGCCAAAGTACGCGCTGCACTCGGCGCAATGCCGCATTATTTTACCATCATAATTAGCCCAAGGGAAAATAATTACAGAGAGTTCGAAGTGTATATTCTTACTCCAATTTAAAAATTCTTGTGTTTGACCAATTTCTCCCCGATGAATTACCTCAAATCCTTTCGGGTTATTTGACGAACTATACGATTTAAGATATTTTGCGAAGTTTTCCAGTTTCTTTTTTATGGAGGCCTCTTCCTGTGCTGTGATTTTTAGAGCATAGTCTGATTTGGACCTTTCTTCATTGTACTCATATACTGTATGTCCCTCATGGTCGGATAGGTATACGGTTTGAGCTTTAGTTGAGAGAACTACAACTATAGCAATCAATGTAAACATCAATTTAAAGTTCATTTCTTTAATCTTTATGTGAACTAAAGTTCGGAAAAATTTGAATTGACACAACTGATTTTATTGAAATGAATTTTTGTCTACCACTCAACAATCTTATTCTTAATAGCATACTTAATCATTTCAACCGTGCTTTTGAAGTTGTACTTCTGCATGATGTTGTTTTTGTGGGTTTTTACTGTATGTATGCTCAGGTTTAGTTTGTCAGAAATTTCGGCATTGGTAAATCCTTCAACGTAAAGTTTTAGTATTTCCTTTTCTCTGCTAGTGAGTTGAATTTTTTCAGACGTTTTATTTGTTTTGCTCCCTTTTAGGTTATTCACAAAACTTTTCATCACTATTTTAGAAATTGACGGGCTGAAAAAATCATCGCCGTTATGAATTGTGCGAATTGCCTCTAGCAAAATTTCTGTGGTTGAATCCTGCTTTGGGAGATATCCTTTTGCTCCAGCCCGAATGGCATTAACAATATACTCCTCGTTGTTAAACATTGATAGGATAAGAACTTTAACTGAGGCGAATTTCGCTGTTATAATTTCTGTTAGTTCAATTCCTGATATGTTGGGCATTGATAAATCTGCTATAACAACATCGGGCAAATTCGTTTCAATGAAAGTTAGCGCTTCTTTGGCATTACAGACAGATCCTGCTAGCAGAATATCTTGCTCATCGGTAAGTATACTTTTAATCCCATCACGCACAATTTGATGGTCGTCAACAAGTAGCACTTTTATCTTATCCATTGGGTCTGCTTTTTTATATGAAAATCACTTACTTTTGGGCACTTTCAGCCTAATGGTTGTTCCAGCATTGGGCTCAGTTTCAATATCAAATGTTCCGCCAATTAATTTGGCGCGTTCTTTCATGTTGTATATTCCATTGCAGGGAGTGCAGAAATTATTCGAGTAGTTAAAGCCTTTCCCATTATCCTCAAGAACAAGAATAATATTGTCTTTGTTGCCCATAAGTTGTAGTTGAATTCTGTTTGCTCCAGAGTGCTTTATGGCATTATTAATGGCCTCCTGAGCAATCCTGTAGATATAGAATTTATCTTTAGAATCTGCAGTAGCATAATCACCATATGCCGAGAATTCTATGTCGATATCGGTTGTGTTGGCCATCGATGTGCATAAACTTTTCAGCGCAACATCAAGCCCCGATTCGTTTAGGATG
>CAZTVB010000078.1:2082-9091 GCA_964616315.1 uncultured Rikenellaceae bacterium | reverse complement strand
CACAATACAGCGTGATGAATGAACAAAAAATTCGTAACTTGTATAGCGTTGCATCACCTTATTGGCGTGATAGTCTTATTGAATGCCTGAAACAATTGAGATAATTTGACGATTAGACAATTTGGAAATTAGGTAATTGGAGAATTTTAAGAAAAAACATCAATCCGTTCACTCATTTTACCAAGAACTTAATAACTTATTACCCCACAATATAACACCCAAAACTATGGAAAAGCAAGAACTTGAAAAACAGGTTAGAGAAAGAGCACAAAAGTGGCTTAATCCTGCTTTCGATAAGGAGACAAGGGAACAGGTTCAGCACCTATTGGATAAGGATGTAAACGAACTGATTGAATCGTTTTACCGCGATTTGGAGTTTGGAACTGGCGGTTTACGTGGAATAATGGGCGTTGGAACAAACCGAATGAATATATATACCGTAGGTATTGCTACGCAAGGGCTTTGCAACTACCTACGTAAGCAATTTGCTCATTTGCCAGAAATTAGGGCTGCAATAGCATTCGACTCACGCAACAACAGTATGAAATTTGCCGATATCACCTCTAAAGTATTTAGTGCAAATGGAATACGTGTTTACCTGTTCGACTCGTTACGACCAACTCCTGAACTTAGCTTTGCCATTAGAACTTACAAATGCCATTGCGGAGTTGTAATTACAGCATCGCATAATCCTAAGGAATACAACGGTTACAAGGTTTACTGGGAAGATGGTGGACAAATTGTTCCCCCTCACGATAAGAACATTATCAATGAGGTTCAATCGATTAAAGATATTTCAGAGGTTAAGTTTAGCGGCGATTCAAACTTAATACGTGTTATTGGTAGCCAAACCGACGAAATATACATCAATACGCTATCAACCTTATCACTATCACCCGAAATCATTAAGAAAAATAAGAATATTGCTATTGTGTATACACCAATCCACGGAACAGGGGTTGAGTTGGTCCCAAAAACTTTACACAAATTTGGTTTTAGCAACATTACTAGTATTCCTGAGCAAGATGTGATTGATGGCAACTTTCCAACAGTTATTTCGCCAAATCCAGAGGAGTCTGCTGCTCTTAAACTAGCACTAGAGAAAGCCGATGAAATTGATGCTGATATTGTAATGGCCACTGACCCCGATGCCGACCGCGTTGGAATTGGTGTTAAAGACAACAACGGAAATTTCATTCTTTTAAACGGCAATCAGGCAGCCTCAGTTCTTATTTACTACTTACTGAGGAAATGGAAAGAAAACGGCAAACTAAAAGGCAAAGAGTACATTGTTAAAACAATTGTAACTACTGACCTGCTGGCCGATATCGCCAAAAAATTCAACGTAGATTGCTTTGAGGTTTTGACAGGTTTCAAGTATATAGCCGAAAAAATTAGGGAACTCGAAGGCGCTAAAACATTCATTGGCGGTGGAGAGGAGAGCTACGGTTACCTTTGCGGTGATTTTGTTCGCGATAAGGATGCTGTAATTAGCTGCGCTATGTTTGCCGAGATTACTGCCTGGGCTAAAGACCAAGGAAAATCGGTTTACCAGATTTTGATGGAGATATACCAAGAATTTGGTTTATACAAAGAATACCTTGTATCATTAACCTTAAAGGGCAAAGATGGAGTTGAGCAAATTGCACAAATGATGAAGGATTACAGAGCCAATCCTCCCAAAAGTATTGATGGTTCAAGAGTTAAAGTTGTTCACGATTACCAAAAACAGGAAACAACCGATACTGCAACAGGGAAAATTTCGAGCATAAATCAACCAAAATCCGATGTTCTACAATTTATTGCAGAGGATGGCACCAAGGTATCGGTTCGTCCATCGGGTACAGAGCCCAAAATAAAATTCTACTTTGGGGTAAAAGGTGAACTTAAATCTGCATCGGAGTTAGAAAATCAACTTAAAGAACTTGATGCAAAGATTGCAAGAATTGTGGAGGAACTGGGGATTAAGAAATAAGTTATTGAGAGACTAGGAGATTAAGTAAAATGAAATCGTACCGTAAAGAGTTGTGGTTTGAGACCAGCAAGCGCCGTGAATTAATTAATATTACCCGTGATGTGGAGAAATGCCTTGCTGAAAGTGGTATAAAAGAAGGTATGGCATTGGTAAATGCTATGCATATTACGTCGAGCATATTTATTAATGACGATGAAAGCGGTTTACATCACGATTTTGAGGTTTGGTTGGAAAAGTTAGCACCCGAAAAACCTCACTCTCAGTATAAGCATAACGGGTTTGAGGATAATGCAGATGCTCACCTAAAACGCACCATAATGGGGCGCGAAGTGGTTGTTGCCATAACCCAAGGCAAACTCGATTTTGGGCCATGGGAACAAATATTCTATGGAGAGTTCGACGGAATGCGCCGTAAACGTGTCTTAGTAAAGATTATTGGCGAATAAACTAAAAAACGCTGGAAAAATCCAGCGTTTTTTATTCAGTAACTACTCACCATCCCAACCAGCGATTCTGGCTAAAATCCACCACATTGCGTAGGCTTTGCGGTTAGCAGTTATATGTTGGTCATTGTGCTCTCCATAAGTAACATCACCATCGGTGGTTTTATTTTGATACCAATGCTGACCTTGTGTGTGAGAGCCCTGCCAATCGATATAAAAGTTTCCACCGTACTTCGTTGAAGCTCCATTATCATCAGTATCGTCCCAGTAAGTACCATCCATATCATGGGTATCAATGCTATAGTAATCTAGGCAAAGCTGGTGGTTCTGATTACAAAAGTTGATGATTAAATCGGCCTGATTTTTAGGTAATCCACTGCCAATATTGTTACCCTCGGCATGTCCAGTCATAAAAATAAAGTAAACTGGCCTAGCACGTTGGCCAATGCCTGTTCCAATTTTTGAGCCATTCTTACCGTACTCATTTATCAATGTTTGCATTCCTGCAAGGTAATTCTCCGAAACGCTGTGTCCATTAATGCTACACCACGACCACATTATAACATTGATATGCGCATTATCGGGGTCGTCCAGAAAATTGCGTGTTGCTTGAATAAAAGCAGTTTCGTTACGGCTTAAGTCAGAGGCATCGTCTCCTCCAGCGGCATAACTTCCTATGGCATAATCGTTAAAGTCCAGTTTATTTGTAGTTGGATTGGAATTGGTAATTCCAAACAACTCCGAATCGCCAGTTTTATAATCCTTCAACCCAAACATACCAAAAGTAACATGCGTGCCATGCGATGTGTGTTGATAAGCAATATGGAGCAAATTCCTGGCGGAATCGATATACTGTTTAGGAATTGACCTTAACACAGCTTCAGTTGCAGCTGTATGCCCTGCAATGTATGGACCAGCAACAATACTACCATCTAAATTTACATCAATATTAGTTGGTGTTGAATCGCTCTTCTCGCATTGGTAAAATGTTAGCAATAAAATTGCCCCCATTAATAATTTTGAAATTGTCTTCATCTTTTTAATTGATTTTAAATTGATAGTTAGTAATTACTTAACTTTTATATAATCATAATTGACATTTCTGTTCCTTAGTATTCTGCGCAACTCCCTGCGTGTTGGATTCAAATAATACTCCTTAGGCTCATTTTTTAAGGAATCAATTGGGCCTGCAACTCGGGTTACTCCTTTTAGTTTCTTTACTTGCTCAGTATCGAGTAAATCGTCGAAATTAAGAGCCGTACCCTTTAGGTGTAAAACCTTAACAAGCCAAATACCATCTGTTGTTTTGGTATTCAAAAAACAGTACCCTCTGTATTTACGAACCAATTGGGAGTCGGATATCTCGAACATCCTATTTTCAGCCTTAACATTTACCTTAACAGAATCGTCCTTAAACTTAATATCGAGGTAAAGGCCATTACTGAGCCAATTTTCCCTTTTCTCCGAGACATAAATTTGGGTATCGCGCTTTATGGTTAACTTCAAATCGCGCTCAATTTCAACAATACTATCGCGAGGAACAATTTCCTCCGATATCCAATACGAAACAACGCTTGTGCTATCTATCACAAGAATAGAACTATCCGTTGTACACGAATATTGTCCATAATACTCACGGGGTATTCGAGTAAGATTTTTACCATCCTTTGGCTGTGGCTGAACGAACTTAACCTGTGGGCCACAGGTGGTAAGGATGAACAAACAGAACAGAATTATCAGAAATCTTCTCATACCCAAAAGTTTTAGTTTTATATGGGCTTGGTCTTCTCTTTCAACCATTCCTTATGCTCAGTGTCGAGATGTGCCGATAGGCGCTCGTATACAGTGCTGTGATAATTATTCAACCACTCCCGCTCGTCACTCCAAAGCATATCAACATCTATTGCTTTGGTATCGATAGGACAAAGAGTTAAAGTTTCAAATTTAAGGAATCGACCAAAATCGTTGGTTTCATCATCAACACAAACTATTAAGTTCTCAATCCTAATCCCATGTTTACCTGCCCTATACAATCCAGGTTCATTGGACATTAGCATTCCGACCTCTATGGGCAAATGATTATCGGGTCGAATTTGCTGAGGACCCTCATGAACATTAAGGAAATAACCAACCCCATGACCAGTTCCATGACCGTAGTTTATATTGTTTGACCAGAGCGCCATACGAGCCAAAGTATCGAGCTGTGAGCCACGAGTTCCTACCGGGAATTTAGCCATTGCCAAACGAATCATCCCCTTAAGCACCAATGTATAATCAAACTTTTCGTCTTTACTCGGCTTACTCAAATGGATTGTTCTGGTAATATCTGTAGTCCCATTTAAGTACTGACCGCCAGAATCGACCAACAAGAATCCATCCTTCTCAATTTTAGAACTAGTTTCGGGAGTTGCGCTGTAGTGCACAATTGCACCGTGCTCCTTGTAACCCACAATGGACCCAAAACTTTCCGAAACAAAATGCTTACGCTTACTCCGGAACTCAAGAATTTTGTCACCAACAGACAACTCTGTCATTTCAACTTTACCAACGTTACTTTCAAGCCAGCAAAGGAACTCAACCATTGCCACGCCATCCTGCACCATTGCCGCTCTAATACCATCAACCTCGGTTGTGTATTTGCGTGCTTTAATCTCAGTTGCAAGACCTAAGGTCTCAATAACCTTAACCTTTTCGGGTATTTGAGAATGAATTTGGAAGTTTGTTTTTGCTGGGTCAATGATTACTGTATCCTTTTTAGTCAACTTGGATAGATACTTAAAAACCTTACCATAATCCTTAACATCAACACCCTCGCTTTGTAGGAATTCAAGTAAAGTTGAATCCACTTTACTACGGTCGATAAATAATGTAGCAGTATCGTCGTCAATAATAGCGTAGCTAAGAACCACAGGGTTAAAAGATATATCGGAACCTCGAATGTTGAATGTCCAACAAATCTCATCCAAAGCGCACATTAAATAGGCAGTTGCATCGCGTACAAGCAATGATTTCCGAATTGCCCCCAACTTTTCTGCAATAGATATTTTGGCAAATTCCAATTCATGGGCAAAAACCTTATCGTTGGGTAAATCGGGTCTATCGTCCCAAAGTTTTGAAACAATATCGATATTCGGATTACATGAAAAGCCGTTTTTTTTAAAGCCATCAATATAGGAACGAGCAGAGTTTAACGAGAAAACCAGACCATCAAAGCCAATTACGGAACCTTTTCGCAAATTCATCGAAAGCCAAGTTGGGATATCGGGAGTTTCAGGTAATCCCATTTTACAAAGTTCTATACCCGAACCATCTAGCTGCTGCTCTGCCTGAAGAAAGTAACGAGAATCGGTCCAAAGGGCTGCATTTTCTGTAGTAACAACTAATGTTCCAGCAGAACCGTTAAATCCCGAGGCCCAAATACGCATTTTCCAGTAATCGGGGATGTACTCGCTAATATGGGGGTCGCTATGAGGAATTATATAGGCATTAATATCCTTTTTCTTCATCTGCTGGCGCAGGGCTTTGAGTTTCTCGCTAGTTTCCATTTATTGCTCTTTTTAGTTTACATTCGGAAGAGTACAAAAATAAGCCTTTCATTATTATTGGTCACTACATTGCATTAACTCACCAAAAAAATTTCCAGAACTTCTGATAATATGTTAGTGTCAATTGGTTTAGTAATATAACCATTACAACCAGCAGCTTCGGCCTTTAACCTGTCCTCGTCCGATGCGTAGGCCGTTTGTGCAATAATTGGCATTTGAGGATTAATCTGCTTAATCTCCATTGTTGCGGCATAACCATCCATCACAGGCATTCGGATATCCATTAAAATTGCATCGATATTCTGATTTATTGAATTAACCAAATCGACAGCCTCTTTTCCGTTTTTAGCCCACAGCGTTGTTGCGCCCCATGCACTAAGCAACTCATTCAAAATAAGGTAGTTAACCTCCTCGTCGTCGACAATCAAAATTACCTTATTCTTGAAATCTACTTTTTTCTGAATATCAACCATTTCATCCTCAAGTTCACCTCGCTTGCTTGCTTGACCAACTAAAGGCAGTAGGATATTTATTGTTGTTCCTGCTCCCACTTCAGATTTAATTGAGATATCGCCATTAAGCAGCGTTATTATCTCCCTTGATATTTTCAAACCAAGGCCTGAGTTAACTTGTGATTGAGAGTCGCTCAATTGACGATACTTCTCAAAAATGAACTCTTGTATTTTAGGGTCAATGCCAATGCCTGTATCCTTTACATAGAGGTTAATTTTGTCGTTAAGTATTGAATAACCCAACTCAACGGTTCCCCTCTCAGTGAATTTGAGGGCATTATCAATTAGGTTTTCGATTACCTGAACTAAACGACCCTCATCTGTAAAGAGTTCTAAGAAATCCGTTCCCTCTGGAATAGATAATCTGAGTTCAATTCCATCGCGTTTAAATAGGGCCAATTCATTAAAGTAAAAACCATAAATATCTTTTAGAAGATAATTGATATTTACCTCGGTACGCACAATGGTTAATTCGCCCTTTTCAATTTTATTGAAGTCGATAATATCGTTTATAAGCCTTGTTAAGGACTTTCC
>CAZTVB010000078.1:0-2072 GCA_964616315.1 uncultured Rikenellaceae bacterium | reverse complement strand
GTTTATAATGTTAATGTACTGTTTTTTTGTAGCATCGTTGAGCTCCGAGTTAGCCAAAAGCTGACTAAAGCCTAGAATTGCATTTAACGGAGTTCTTATTTCGTGACTTACGTGGGTAAGCAGGTCGAGTTTACGGGCATTGGTTTTCCTCAGTTCATCTAACCGACGAATATAATCCCGCTCCACATTTATTTTTCCAATAGCCTGAGATGTTATTGCAGCAATATCGCCCAACGATTCAGCAGTAAAGTTAGTTTCAGAGGCCGAGTTAAACACAACGATTCCTCCATACAGATGATTATCGGAAACAAGTCCGCTAAAGTAAATTTCATCTACATTAAAGTGTTTCTCCACAATTTTAGCGGCAGAGACAGAAATAAAACCATCGGATATTTCGTAGAATGTATAATCTAACTTTACTGCATAATTTACTTTAAGGAGTTCTACAAGCTCTGGTTTCAGCAAAAATCGACGTCCAACAGGGTTCCACCCCAGTTCATCAACAAAAGTCTCCCAAACTCGATGCGACAGACCAAAAATCCCCTCAATTGTTATGAAATTGTCCGAGGCGTCGAACGAGAAAACAAGGCTAACCTTTTTGTGGTAAATTCTTTCGAGTTCTTCGCCCAGGATAAAGAACAAATTTTCCTCGTTTGAATGAGATAAAAGCCTCTCGGCCATAGAAGGAATTCTATTCAACCTTAATTCCAATGCTTCTTTCTGTTCCTCGAGCTGCCTTAGATACGTAATGTCTCGTCCTATAACAAATAAACCCTCAACATTTTCAATCCCTTGCACTAAAGTCCAAGAAACAATTCGTTCATCTCCTTCCTTACTGGAAATTGAGCATTCATAGGCTTTTGTTCCTCCACTCTTCACAAAATCAACAAAACGTTTATAAGTATCGGGCGACGGTAAAAGAATTTTCTTTAACATCTGCTCTTCCGATAATTCCTGTAACTTATAGCCAAGAACCTTCTCGGTATACTTATTGCAAAACGTTAAGTTAAAACTAGCGTCAAATCCAAATACAAAAAGTTGATGTATGTTCATCAACGAAGGGTATCGTAATTTTTTGGGTTCAGCTCCCTCCCATTCAATAACAGAGGAGATATCAACCAATGCACCCTCAATAATCTCAACACTATCTTTATATTTTGATGCTAAAAGTTTTACACGTCGGTTAAGTTTATCTGGACTAGTGTAATTAAATCCCATACTGAAACTAGCATCGGAGGATTTAACAAATTGCCCCCAACGTTGAACTAAAAGATTTAATTCCACAGCAGACACACAGGCCTTTAAACATTCGAAAAGAGAAAACGAATTACCCGTAGTTTTAAAATTAAATATGGCTTGTCCTGCATTAAACCATTGGAATGTATCGTCGGCTGGTCGATAACTAAAAAAAGAAAAATAGATATTTTTCTTTTCTGTTACAGCAGGTTGCTGAGTGTACTTGTTAGTATCGATATCAAAAAATTTACCAATAATAATTGAGACATTGCCATGCTCGTCGTGCTCAACAACGGTTGCCTTTGTACGTGCCCAGCGCCAATAGCCTTTCCGTAGAACTCGAAATTCTAAATCGCCCGAAATGGCTTTATCGGACAGTAATCGGGCAAAAGCCTTCTGCAATACTTTTTTATCATCAGCATGCACTGCACTAAAAAAATCATCGAGGGCAATTCCCTCATCATCGGATTTTATACCCATTGCAGCAAGTATTTTTTTGCTAAAATGAATATGGTTGGACTTACTATCCCAATACCAAAAACCAACCTCTAAAAAGCGCTGAATATGCCCAAAAAATTCCCTTGTGTTGGGTGCATTATAGAAAAGATGATTAGCGTTCGTCTTTCGCATGTCAATTGAATATTGAATCACATTAAAATATCAACACAATAAAACTCTAACTAACAGCACATTAATCCATTTATTTAAAATTACAAAATGAAATAATGTTGAAATTTAGCAAATTTCAAACGATTACGGAACTATTCACTCATTTTTTTGTTCACACATATCAAAACATCGCTCAACATTTAGATTTTATAGCGAATGATTAATAT
>CAZTVB010000077.1:0-9212 GCA_964616315.1 uncultured Rikenellaceae bacterium | reverse complement strand
GATGAGTACCGATTCAACAACATATGTAAAAGGGGAAGAGCTATTTCAAGTTTTTAAAAGTATCGATTGGGTGGACTTACATTTCAGACTTGAAGCCTTTGTTATTTATACTTTGAAATACAAATATGGCGTTGAGAAAAGAAGAGAACTGTTAAAATCTATGGCTCAAGAGATTATTAGCGAGGTTATGGACTTAATTTTTATTTCATGTACAAGGAATTGGTGCAAGGAGTCATGTCCTTCTTTTAACTCCTTTATTTTTGGGGTGACTAAAAGCCACATAAACAATTCGTTTTCTTCCTCTACAAAACATCCTACTTTAGCGATCGAGGACGTTCAAATTGAAGCAGAAACGAATCATTTAGAGGAACCACAAAGCCAAGGTGATAGTGTCCTTAGAGAGTCTGTATTCACCGAACTTAAAAACATGGGCGCTGATGACGATGAGCTGCTTGTATTCGATTGTATGGCCGATGGTATTGTAAAACCCGAAAAAATCAGAGAAGAACTAGGCATTTGCGCTTCTGATTTAAATAATATTTTAAGAAGATTGAATAGAAAGATATTGAAATTAAGAAACAAAAATTTTTAACATATGAGATCATCAAATAACCATAATGAAATTTTCTTTAATAGGTTCGATGAAGCATATGAAGAACTTTTGATGAATGATACTAGCGAAGCTAAAGCATTTCTTTCTGAAGAAGGGTATGATATAGAAGTAGGTTCGCTTGAAAGAGAGAGGAATATTAAAAAATTTGAATTTAGGTTAATATCCCTATACAATAAGCAAAAGGATGAATCACTGCTCAAAAAAGCATATGAGAAACTTCAAGTTTTCATAGAAAAAAATAGAGAACTTGCGGGTGATGAGCTAAAAGCTCTTCTACATAAGACAGCACCTTCCTTTCAATATAGAAATTTAGAAAAGTTGGACGATAATGGTATTAGAGAACTTTTAAACGAAATTGATTTGGTTAAACTTTTAGAGGAGCTTGACAAAACAGAAGAATCTGAGCGATGAACTTTTCAAAAGGGGCGATTGCTTGCAAAAAAATGCTAGACAGGTATGGTCTTGATGACCCTACTGAATTTCCAATTGAGTCAATAGTTTATGGTGTAGGAGCTACACTAAGAGAGCAACCGTTATCTAATGCCGATGGTCGTATTGTTTTTGGTACTAATAAAACCATAATCACAATTAACTCAAATATTGAATACGAGGGTAAGCGAAGGTTTACGATTGCCCACGAGTTAGGTCATTTTGAAATGCATCGAAACTTAGTTCCTATCCATGATGATACTGACGCAACGCTTGAATATTTTCAAAAAGGTAGTCAGGAAACAGATGCAAACGAATTTGCCTCAGAGCTGTTAATGCCAGAGGAACTGTTTATAAAAGAATGTCAGGGTAAAAAGTTTAGTCCTGATTTATTGAGGCATCTATCAAATAGATTCAAGACAAGTATAACCTCAATTGCATATCGCTATTTTAACTTAGGCAATCATCCTATTTGTCTTTTCTATTCTTACAATAATAAAGTCAAGTATTGGAAACGACCTGAAAATTATCCCCACTTCGTAAACGATCGAACTAATCTCACCCCACCAGAGGATTCTGTTGCATATGAATTTTTTGATAAACAAAAAATCTATCCAAAACATGAATCTAAACAGCCTATATGGAAATCTACTTGGTTTGTCTTGAATAATTGGGAGAACGATATGAACTACAAATTCTTTGAGTACTGCATAATCACTCCAAAATTTAATACGGTGTTAAGCATTGTCTGGGAAGAACTATAATTTCATAAAATTCAATAAGCACATACTAAAAACACATAGAATACAGGCCACTATCAAGACATGTTCATATTGGTCATAATCTTCTTCGTTTGTGGCTAGGTGACATCATTAGTTATCCTTCTTTTAATAAATATCTCTGTTAGATTTTTTTTTCATTACCATCACCTATTTTTCTTAGTAGTATCATATAATTACTAGTAGTTTAGATTAATGTAGCCAGTTCCTGAAGATCTCCTTCCTCCCTCAACTCCAACTTAATTCCTTTAATTTTTCTATGACCCATCAAGACAACTACTTTTTATCTCTATAAGCAAATGCTTAATAGGTTATTTTCCTCTCCTCCTTAATATAGGTTTTCATCTCCTTTACCCAAAACACGAATAAAATTCATTCCCTGTTTTCAATAACTCAGTAAACGAAATCAAGGCTCCTTCTTTTTATTGTTCGCTCGAAGCTCTAAATCAAGTATTTTTCCAAGGTATTGAAAGCAATATTTGATAATAACCAATTAATAACAGCAACCAAAAATCAAACTTTATGAGAAAAATTTTATTATTTCTTGCGACAGCATCACTAGTAATGCCTTTCTTTAGTTCGTGCAGTAAGAATAATGACGACGGAGCGTCACTGACTGTGGAATATGACTATTCCAAGAAAGTTTCCGAAAAAGGAGGTACTGCAACTTTTAGTATTAAGGCCAATATCGATTGGTCGGTGTCCAATACTGATGAATGGATAACTTCCATTGAACCAAAACAGGGTAGTGGTAATCAAACCGTAACTGTAACATTCGGTCCAAACAATGCCACATCCATTCGTTCTTCAATTTTCGAAATTACTGCAGTCGACTTCAAAGAGGACGTACTTATAGTTCAGGCAGCGGGTAATTTCCCTTCTGCTGCAGGAAATATATCTGGCGACGACGAAGGTTCAGAATCAATAACGCTTACTATAGCTGAAATTGAAGGTGCTAATACATATAAATGGTATAAGGATGGAGTCGAAGTGCAGAATTCCGCAGCAAGAACCTATACTGCCACTGCAAGTGGAACGTACACTGTAGCAGGGGTTAACTCCGTTGGTGAGGGCCAGTCAAGCTCAGCAAAAATGATCTCAATAATACCTCTCTTTGAATTTGATGTTTTACCCGAAGGAACATTTGCTGCTTTAGGTGTACCTGTAGCCAATGTGGGAGGAACTTGGTCGTGGAGTGGTACTGTAACTAAAAAAACTGAGGATACAAAAAAGTCTTTAATAATAAGTCATTGGGGTGGTACTCAATTCAACTTTAACGTTCCCTTACTTCATAAAGATGGACGCCTTATTGTTGATAACGAAACTTTACTTGTTTCCGATACTACCACTACCCCTGGTTCAAAATACGATGGCTACTTCATGGCTTTTTATGTGGATGCTAACGGTGATATGCATGAGATTGAAGGATTCTCCCCTAAATACAACAAGGATGAAATGACAATTAGCTTTAGTGGAACCTACAATGGATATTCCGTCTACATAGGTGTTATTGCACTATTAAACGGAGAATTCTATGGTGTTTTTTCAGAGATCTATAAAAATGCAAGAGTAGTCATTACGCCAAGTAGTGCAAAAGGTTCTTCCGCACAATATGTTACAGGAATTAATGGTGGTGATTTTAATTCAAGTAGGATAAAGAATCTTAAAGGGTATAAAAAAGGATACAAAGTTCAGTTTGACCCTACAAAATTCATTTCAGAGTAGGGCAGAGTTTGTATGAGAGAACAAATTTCACTTTAACTTAAAAACTAAAACTATGAAACAAATATTATTTTATCTTTTTACCTTAGTTATGTTGATCTTTACTGGTTGTGAGAAAGACGAATCTACACCTGAGTTGCCTGACGCAGCAGGTGCAATAACTATGGTTGTTCAGGACGATGGCAATGTAATGTTGTCTATACCATCTATAGCTAATGCAAAAACTTATCATTGGTATTTAAATAACGATATAGTTCAGAATACCAGTGATACCAGCTATCTGGCCAATGTTGCTGGTATCTATAGGGTTACTGGAGTAAATAGTGCCAACAAAGAGGGAGCCGCAAGTAGTCCTGTAAGTGTGGTCGTTGGCCTACCCGGAGGAGTTGGAGAAATATCCCAGGCAATCCAATCGGATGGTTATGTTATGCTTTCTATTGACGAGGTATCAAGGGCCACAAAATATCGTTGGTATAAGGGCGATAAGGAGGTACAGAATTCCAATTCTCGTACATTCCTTGCTACTGAGAGTGGCTCTTATCGGGTTGCTGGTGTTAATGATGTAGGAGAAGGTGCGCATAGTGAACCTTCGCTTGTTGAACTGAACATATTCAACATTCTTACAGAGGAATACATTCCTAGCCAAGCTTTCAGAAATTGGGTAAAAGAGAATATTGCTGGAGGTGGCGATGTGTTAACTAATTATCAGGCAGCCGCATACTCAGGTAAAATAGATATAGCATCACTAAAATCAGAAAATCTCAAGGGTATCGAGTTTTTTACATCATTGGATAAGCTAATTTGCTCCGTGAATTTACTTGCCGAACTGGATATTAGTAAGAATGTTAACCTCACCTATCTCGACTGTAGTTCAAATTCATTAACAGCGCTTGACATAAGCCAACTGACTAAACTAGACACGCTTATTGTAGCATCAAATTCGATTAAATCGCTAGATTTTAGTGGCTGTAAAGAATCGCTCATAACGCTGGCGTGGGCACTTAACAAACTTACTGTAGCGGAGTTTGCAGCTAATAATGTAAAAAGCCTTACCAATCTTAGAACCCTTGACCTTCATTATAATCTATTTTCTGATGATGTATTGGATTTAAGTGGTATGAATAATGTTCAAATATTAGAACTTACTAACTGTAAATTAACAGGAATAAATATAGGTGGTTTCTCAAGTTTAAAAAGGTTAATAATTGGTACAAATAGTCTTACTTCATTAGATTTATCGGGATGCCCAGTTCTCGAGGAGTTATATTGTCAAACTAACAAGAATCTTTCCGTATTGGATATTGATCATTTAACTGCAACATTGAGAGTACTCAATTTTAGCACTTGTAAAGTTACTTATAAGGATTTAAGCGCGTTTACTAAATTAGAGAAAGTGGAATGTTTCTCTAATCCATGGGTTGGAGCATTGGACTTTAGCAAATGCCCCGACTTGATAAAGTTGAGGTGTGAGAACATGGGGATTTCTGAACTCAATATTTCAACCTGTACTAAACTGCAGGAGTTATACGCCTATGGCAATAATCTTACAGGACTGGATCTTTCTGGATTTACTAACCTAACAACATTATATGCTTACAAGAACAAATTAACCTCTCTTAATGTTAGTGGATGTACAGTCCTGAAAAACCTTTCTGTATACACTAATCAGTTAACAAGTATAGATGTTAGTACTAACACAGGATTGACTGGGCTCAACTGTTCAACAAATAACTTAACACGGTTAGATATCAGCAATAATTCAGCCTTGATTTCATTTTTATGTACTACTAATCCTAACCTTCTGCAAATAAAGGTATGGAGTACTTTTAGTATGGATAGCCCCCCTAGTGGTTTCTATAAACCGAGTACGGCGGCATATGTATATGAATTTACCAATTAATTGATATAGGTTAAAGGATGAAGAATTAAGTTTTATTTTTCTTCATCCTTTTATTCCGTTTTTTATCCTAATATTTTAGCATACTTACAATTATTATGAAACACTCATGTAAGGAGTTAGTGCAACCGAGGGTGTTATGCGAGTTCACCAAAGGCAAACACGAATGTCCCTAGTGTTTTTTATGAGTTCGGCGAAGCCAACAAAATATGGGTGTTCCCTGCCTTACTGCGCAAAGTAGGCAGACATCCGCTCTATAAGGAGTGTAAAATCAAAAACATAACACATTAACTATTAAGTAACTATAATTTTTGTACGGATGAAAAGATTTTTTTTAGTACTTGCATTGCCCTTCTTACTTTTTGCGTGTACGCAGGATTTTCTTGATGCCCCCGCTTCGGAGGATCAGGAAAAAGCTAGTTTCCCTGTTGGTTTATCCACTAGCGATGTGATAAGTGGGGTAATTCACATTAAGTTCAAAGAAACTTCCCTCAAAAAAATGAATATTCAGTCAGCGAAGGGGGTGGTTACCACAGGTATAGCAACTATCGACGAACTTATGGTAAGCCTTGGTGCAACAGGTATGGAAAAGACTTTCGGCGAGCCTGGTAGGTTCGAACCCCGTTGGCATAAGGCTGGGCTACACTTATGGTACGATGTCTATTTTGACGAAAAGATACCTGTTACCAAAGCCTATAGCGATTTTAGCAAAATCGATGACATTGCTCTGGTTGAGCCTAACCAAAAAATCAAGAAAATTTCATCAATATTCACTCCTGTTCAGGGTGCTACCAAAACACAGGTAAAATCACATCCAAGCGGCTTTAACGACCTGTATATCGATTACCAGTGGCACTATTATAACGATGGAAGTCGGGTAAATACAATTGCTGGTGCCGATATAAATGTTGTTCCTGCATGGGCTATAACCACTGGACATCCCGATGTAATAGTTGCCATAGTCGACGAAGGTGTCGATTATGCGCATGTGGATCTTGAACAAAATATGTGGTCAAATACGGCTGAGTTAAATGGTGCTGCAGGTGTTGACGACGATAATAACGGTTATATTGACGATATTCATGGATGGAATTTTTATGGCAATGTACGAGATATCACAAAGGGCGAACATGGTACGCATGTGGCAGGAACTGTAGCGGCTGTTAACAACAATGGCATTGGAGTTGCTGGGGTTGCCGGAGGAAACGGAACATCTGGTAGTGGTGCAAGGATAATGTCAACTCAAATTTTTAATGATGGTGTAGTAACTAGTTCCGAATCTCTTTTGTGTAAAGCTATAGTTTATGGAGCCGATAACGGCGCTGTTATTTCTCAGAACAGTTGGGGTAGTCTAAAATCTACTGTTAGTGAATTGATGAAAACCGCTATAAATTATTTTATCGATTATGCTGGAATGGACGAAACTGGCGAAATTCAGGTTGGGCCTATGAGGGGAGGTATATTTATAGCTGCTGCAGGGAATGAAAACACTTCTTCGTCTCATATGCCTTCCAGTTATGAACGGGTTCTTGGGGTTGTTGCAATTGGGGCTGATTTCACAAAGGCGAGTTACAGTAATTTTAGAGCAAGTAACGATATCTCAGCACCTGGCGGAGATGGAGACTACGGAGTTCTCAGCACTTTTCCCAATAACCAATTGGCCTATGCACAGGGAACCTCAATGGCGTGTCCGCATGTATCAGGGGTGGCTGCTCTTGTTGTTTCCAAATATGGAGTTGGGCAAAAAGGCTTTACAAATCAAATGCTATGGGATATATTAACCGAATCGGCGAATAACATTATTTACCAGTATAATTCAGATTATCAAGGACAAATGGGTACTGGATGTGTAAATGCCTCTCTAGCTCTAAATGCAGAGGTAAATTACGAAGACCTTCCTCCTAAACCTATAGCTGATTTAACTGCCAGTTGGGATTATTTTAACTCGGTAAAACTCGAATGGAGCATTACTACCGATTCCGAGGATGGAAAAGCCTCTTACTACGATATAGTAATCAGTGAGTCTAACGTTTCGGATATTAACAACCCTCCTGCAGGTTCCATAATCAGGACCCTAGCGGTTGGTAATCTGAATGCTGGTGAAAAAATTTCCGAAATAGTTGAGGGCTTAAGAGGTAACACTACCTACTATGTAGCTATAGCTGCTAGGGATAGTAAGAGTCAACGCTCCACATCTTCAACCAATAGTGGCAAAACAATTAATGATTCTGAGGGGAGTGTGGTAATATATCCCGATATTAACATAGTCAAAATGGTAGGCATTAGCGATCATTTCAACAAACGGAAAGGATTAGCTTACTCATTAAGTACTTCCCCTTCCGGTATAGTTGAAACCTCTGTAACTGATGCTGGTTTAACTATGATAAAACATTTAAAATACGGAATTGTCGAAACAAGGGTGCATGCAACCGACAACAATGGAACTGCTGTGGACTATGTAATTACATCTGTTTGTCGTGATAATTCACAGGAAGTAGACATGTATCCTTCACCTGTTAAGGATATACTTAACATTCGTATGGGCAAAGAGGTATCTGGCGAAATACAAATAGATATTATCAATAGCCGGGGCATAAAAGTATTTTCAGCTAAACGGGTTATTTCTCCAACATCTCCTGCCGTTGTCGATATGTCAAAAATGAGTGCAGGTAGTTACTCGGTAACCATAACCTATGGTAATATTAAACTAACCCGGTCAATTTCAAAACTCTAGATAAATGAAAAAGATAATTATATCATTACTATTAATACTGGGTTTTTCTGCAACCAAGGGGCAGGATGTTTTATCAATCATTACAGATGCAAGAACTTCGGCTATGGGCGATGTAGGACTTTCCCATTGTGCCAGTCCTTTTTCTATATACAACTATGCAGGGGTAATCGCTCTGGACAGTTGTTCTAGGGCTGTTGGGTATTCCTTTGGAGGATGGATGCCTTCTCAAAAAATACATAGTCAGCACACGGTGGCAGGCTATTGGAAACCCATCAAAAATCAAAGCTTTTCTGTTGGAGTCAGATATTTCTCATACCCTGAGATAAATTCTTCCGATGATGAAGGGAATATTACTGGTTATTTTAACCCTTACGATTTGACCCTCGACTTGGGCTACAGTTATGCAATATCTGCCAACCTGGCCGTTACCTCTACGTTGAGGTATGTAACCGGTAAAGTTTCCGATGTCGAGGGCTCTAAAGCAGGCTCTGCACTTGGAGCCGACCTTGGCCTTTATTTTCGTAAAAACAGGATAAACGCTGGATTGGCTCTATCAAATATTGGAACCAAAATAAATTACGGAGGCGATAGCTACAGCATGCCCGCTCGGGTTAAGCTTGCTGGAGGTTATTCTTTGCTGTCAAAAAATAGGCACGTTGTAAATGGAGTGCTGGAAGTTGCTTATGCATTCCTACCAAAGTACTATACAGGTTTCGAGTCAGGTATTGGCGTGGAGTATGTTTATGACAAATTGATAGCTGTACGCGCTGGTTATCGTTTAGGCAACAGCGAGGACAATCCTGCGGTTGTACCCAGTAATTTTGGCTCAAGCCTTAGCTATACAACTTTTGGTCTTGGCCTTAACTTAAGGAAGTACTCATTGGATGCATCCTATCTTTTAGCAGGGTCAGAATCCCCTGTCAGAAATAGTTTTAGGTTATCATTAGGGGTTAGTTTTTAATGAAGTTTATGTTGTCCGGATTTTAAAAAAACAATAAAATTTAATCTGTGCTACATAAGTAATTTTTGAGAGAATAG
>CAZTVB010000076.1:0-9244 GCA_964616315.1 uncultured Rikenellaceae bacterium | reverse complement strand
TCATCAACAGGAGTGGTTTCATCGGAAGGAATTTCTGTTACCTCTTCTTCCTGAAAGGCGGATGCTTCCTTTTCCAAGGGTTCTACAAACTCCACTTTTTTGATATCGTAAGTTGACAGTCGTTTACCTTTTGCCTTATGGCCTTTTACTGCAATGAATGCATCCACATCCAAAGTTTCCTTATCGCGACTGGAGTGCTTGCCTCCAAATTTAATTTCAAGGCAAGGATATAAATCGCTATTTAAGCTAACTAGGTACGATTTATCATCCTCGGGGATGAATATTTGTGTTTTCTCAGAGTAATCGAAACGGAAACGCTTTAGGTAGAACATTTTTTGCTCACCATCGAAGTAAACCGCAGAAAAAATCTTGTCGGCATCATACTTCTCAACAACTAAAGGTTGAGTATCGAAACGAAGCGAATACTCTGTTCCTGCAAGGAAGTATGTACCATCGTTATTTACAATCAGTATTTTCTCACCAGGAGCAAACTCACCCAGCAAAATTCCTTTGCATTCGTGGTTTAGCCTTAGCACCTCATCGTCGAACCAAACTTTTACACCTTCAACCGCGCCAGCCATTTTCTCCTTCATCTGGAGTTTATGGATTGCGTAACGAGTAAAAATATTTCCTTGCGAGCTACGTCCCTTAACCCCAATTTGACTGAAATCTAACTCAAGAATTAAATTCCGCAAACGAGGACGTGGCTTCAGGAATACCTTCAAAATCTCGGTTTCGCCATTTGGATTTGCGCTGAAGTAAAGTATCTGAGAACCAGGAGTTCCTTTGGTTATATCGTACTCCTTATCGCGAGTGGTTCCTGTAACGGCGCAACGTTTCATCATAATATCGCCGTTAAGCCCATCGCGGTAAAGCACGTTGTAAATTGTACGGGTATCGTTCTTTTTATAAACTGCCACGTGCTGTATATCCTTACCCACGAATGCTTTCTCCTGCACCTTTTGGATAAAGTATTTTCCGTTCTTAAGGAAAACAATTATATCGTCAATATCGGAGCAATCCGATACAAACTCATCCTTTTTAAGACCGAACCCAACAAACCCTTCGGCGTAGTTCACGTAAAGTTTCTCGTTGGCAATCACAACCTTTGTGGCAACAATACTATCGAAACTGCGAAGCTCGGTTTTACGCTCGCGTCCCTTGCCGTACTTTTTCTTTATCTGCTGATAGTAGTTAATGGTATAGGTTACAATATTTGCCAGATGATTCTTAACCTCCTCCATCTCGTTCTCAATGGCAAGGATATGCTCATCGGCTTTCTTGATATCGAATTTGGATATTTTACGAACTGGCTTTTCGGTTAACTTCAGTAAATCCTCGCGGGTAATTTCCCTGCGCAACAATTTCCTGAAAGGGTTAAACCCTTTATCAATCGCATCTATAACCATTTCCCAAGTTTCAGTATCCTTTTCGAGTTCACGGTAGATGCGTTGTTCAAAGAATATTTTTTCGAGCGATGAGTAGTGCCAATCATCCTCCAACTCCTTCATTCTGATTTTTAACTCCCAAGTTAACAGTTCTTTAGTTCTATCGGCCGAGGCTCTTAAAATCTCCTTTACGCCCATAAACCTTGGCTTATCCTGATAAATTACGCAGGAGTTGGTTGATATGGACATCTCGCAATCGGTAAACGCGTAAAGCGCATCGATGGTCATGTCGGGGTTAGCATCGGGGAAAAGATGAATTAAAATTTCGACGTTAGCAGCAGTGTTATCATCAATCTTTTTAACCTTGATTTTTCCTTTATCGCTTGCCTTAACAATAGACTCAATTAACGACGATGTGGTTTTACCGAACGGAAGTTCAGTAATTGCCAATGTTTTGCGGTCGACCTTTTGAATACGAGCACGCATTTTAACGGTTCCGCCCCTTATACCATCGTTGTAACGACTACAATCGGCCAATCCTCCTGTTGGAAAATCGGGGTAAAGTTCAAAATCTTTGCCCTTTAAATAATCGATAGAGGCATCTATTAACTCATTAAAGTTGTGAGGAAGAATTTTAGATGCCAAACCAACCGCAATACCCTCTACGCCTTGCGCAAGCAACAAGGGAAATTTCATAGGAAGCGTTACTGGCTCTTGGTTTCTACCATCGTAACTGAGCATCCACTCTGTGGTTTTTGGGTTGAAAACCACATCGAGCGCAAATTTCGATAAACGCGCCTCAATATAACGAGGTGCAGCAGCACCATCGCCTGTGAGCGTGTTCCCCCAGTTACCCTGAGTATCGATAAGTAAATTTTTCTGTCCCAGCTGAACCAACGCATCGCCAATGGATGCATCGCCGTGTGGGTGAAACTGCATTGTAAAACCAATTACGTTGGCAACCTTGTTGTAGCGGCCATCGTCCAAACGTTTCATTGAATGCAGGATACGACGCTGAACTGGTTTCAGTCCGTCGTCCAAATGCGGAACGGCACGTTCCAGAATTACGTACGATGCATAATCCAGAAACCAGTCCTTGTACATACCGGTAAGATGAGCCTTTTTGGTACCTTCACCGGTAAGCTTCTCTATTTTGGCATGTAACTCGGGGGAATTATCTTCGTTTTCTCCTTCGGTTAGTAACTCGTCGGCATCAAAATCGTCCAATTGCATTGTTTTTCCTCTATTTCAACAAATTCAAAATACTTTTTGGTTATGCAACCAAATTATCCTCTAACGCATTTACATCCTCGGCCTCAGAATCTACAACAACCTTATCTTCCTCAATAATATCCTCTTCAATTCTTAGGTTATTGATGATAAATCCTTGACGGTCGGGAGTGTTTTTGCCCATATAGAATTCCAACAAATCAAATATTTGGTCATCCTTAGTTAGGCGAACAGGGTCTAAACGCATATCCTCGCCAATGAAGGTCTTGAACTCATCGGGCGAAATTTCACCAAGACCTTTAAATCGGGTAATTTCAGGATTTGGGCCCAACTCCTTTATTGCTTTTTCCTTCTCCTCGGACGAGTAGCAGTAAGTTGTTTTCTTCTTGTTACGAACCCTGAATAACGGAGTTTGAAGGATAAACAAGTGCTCCTGACGGATTAACTCAGGGAAAAACTGTAAGAAAAACGATATGAGCAGAAGACGAATGTGCATACCATCCACATCGGCATCGGTGGCTACCACAATCTTGTTGTAGCGCAGGTTGTCCATATCGTCCTCAATATTCAATGCGGCCTGTAATAGGTTGAACTCCTCGTTCTCGTAAACAATCTTCTTGGTTAAACCGTAGGTATTTAAAGGTTTACCTCGAAGTGAGAAAACCGCCTGGGTATTCACATCGCGCGATTTGGTGATTGAACCACTCGCAGAATCTCCCTCAGTGATGAATAGGGTTGATTCATCTGCACGTTTCTCGTTGGTGTTGTAGTGAACGCGACAATCGCGCAGTTTCTTATTATGAAGGCTAGCCTTTTTAGCTCGCTCGCGGGCTAGTTTCTTGATACCCGAAATGGCCTTACGCTCCTTTTCCGACTCTAGAATTTTTTGAAGAAGGGTTTGGGCTGTCTCGGAGTTTTTATGCAGGTAGTTGTCGAGCGAGTTCTTTACGAAATCGCCAATAAACTTGCTAACCGATGGCCCGTTTGGCCCCATATCCTTGCTACCAAGTTTGGTTTTGGTTTGCGACTCAAACACTGGGTCCTCAACCCTAACGCTAATGGCGCAAATAATGGATGTACGAATATCGGAAGGGTCGAAATCCTTACGGTAAAACTCGCGAATGGTTTTTACGTAAGCCTCGCGGAATGCCGAAAGATGAGTTCCTCCTTGTGTTGTATGCTGTCCGTTTACGAATGTGTAGTAATCCTCTCCATACCCGTTTCCGTGGGTAATGGCAACCTCAATATCTTCGCCCTTTAAATGGATTATTTGATACAATGGCTCTCCGGAAAGGTTCTCGTTCAACAAATCGAGCAAACCATTCTTCGACACAAAATCCTTACCGTTAAAGTTGATGATTAGATTTGTGTTTAGGTAGCTGTAATTGCGGAGCATTGTCTCAATGTACTCCTCCTGATACTTGAAGTTCCCAAAAACAGTTTCGTCTGGGGTAAACTCCACAATTGTTCCATTGGCATCGCCATTGGACGAAAATTCAAGTTCATTTACCAACTGACCCGCCGAAAACTCAACTTGTTTTGCAACTCCTTCCCTAACACTCTTAATTATGAATTTATTCGATAATGCATTTACCGCCTTAATACCCACACCGTTCAGACCCACCGATTTTTTGAATACCTTTGAGTCGTACTTGGCGCCAGTATTCATTTTGGAAGCAACATCCTTAAGTTTTCCTTGCGGAATACCACGTCCATAGTCGCGAACTGTAACTGTGGAATCCGTCAGGGTAATATCGACACGTTTCCCAAACCCCATCATATACTCATCGATAGAGTTATCGAGAACCTCTTTTAGCAGAATGTAAACCCCGTCGTCGGGTTGAGAGCCATCGCCCAACTTTCCTATGTACATACCCGGACGCCTCCGAATATGCTCCTGCCACTCCAGCGTTTTAATGCTCTCCTCTGAATAACCTGTAGTCATAATTACCTCGATTCTAAATACCGAAAATAAAATATCAAATTAATAATCAACATCTTAACCCCAGTACTAATACTTACAAAAGACACTTTTGATTTTACGATTGCAAAAATAAGGATTAAAAAATGCCACGGACGTTTAGTGCTGAATTAAATATCAACAGGTGGATAAGTTTTATGAACCAGTTGACAATTCGATAATTAGGCAATCTGACAATGAGTTAATTTGAAAATATAAAAAATTAAATTGATGAATTAATAAAGCATAATAATTCGGAACCTCGGAGGCATTATCCTTTTCTTTTTTGATATATTTAACCTCCAAAACAAAACCTTAAGTATGAAACTCCACTCCATTGTTCTTTTCGTAAAGGACATTGAAAAGTCGAAAGAATTTTACACCAAGACACTCAGCTATAACATTGTACACGATTTCGGAAACAATGTTATTCTTTCAGGAGGAATTTCCATTTGGCAAATTCAGCAATCGCACATTATTAGTAAGGAACTCGAAACAAAAAATAACTCAAATAGGTTTGAACTTTACTTTGAAGCAGAAAACATCGATGAAATATACCTCAACCTGGAACAAAACAGCGTAAAGTTCCTACACTCTATTCAAACAGAGCCTTGGGGACAAAGAACATTGCGTTTTTTTGACCCCGATAACCATTTAATTGAGATTGGTGAACCGCTGGAGGTTTTTGTAATGAATATGCACAAGCATGGTTTGAGTCCAGAACAGATATCGAATAAGAGTGGAATTCCAATTGAAACTGTTAAAAATTTACTAAGCATTTAAGCAATGGAACTAGACGTACTTCAAAATAGAGATTTCAGTTCAGAGTTTTCCTTTGGCACATCGCGTAGCGGTGGACCTGGCGGACAAAACGTGAACAAGGTGAGCACAAAAGTTGAACTTAGGTTCAACGTTATTGAGTCTGTATTGCTCTGGGCCGATGAGAAAGAAATCATCCTAAAGAAACTTGAGAATAAAATTAATAAAGATGGCGAGTTGATTCTGGTTTCGCAGTCGGAGCGTTCTCAGTTGGCCAACAAGGAAAAAGTGGTTGAGAAGTTTTACACATTGCTCAAAAAAACACTCACTCCACAAAAGCAACGCAAGGCCACCAAGCAAACCAAAGCATCGAAGGAGAAACGATTACAAAGCAAAAAACTGAATTCAGAAAAGAAAAGTTTACGAAAATCCATAAATTCAGATGCTAGACACTAGACATCAAACAAGAGTTATTATTAACCCATAAATCAAACACAATGTACCTAGTCCTTGTAACCTATATCAAACCAATTGGGGATGTTGACGCGCACCTCGCAAATCACCGAGCATACCTCGATAAATTCTACGCATCAGGAAACCTAATTTGCTCTGGGCCACAGAATCCTAGAACAGGAGGTTTGCTGCTTGCAAACTTTGCAAACACCAATGAAGTATGGAGTTTTATCCACAACGACCCTTACTTCCTAAACCAAATTGCCGATTATAAAATTGTGGAGTTTAACCCGGTGAAGTACGCTAAGGGATTTGAGCAGTTTGTAAAGTAATTGAATTTAACCCTTTGATGAAAAAATAAAAGGTCACCCTCAATGGATGACCTTTTGGAGCGGAAAACGGGATTCGAACCCGCGACCCTCAGCTTGGGAAGCTGATGCTCTACCAACTGAGCTACTTCCGCATTTTGCTGGTAAAAGTATAAATTTTTACCAATTGGTTTTAAAAATATCCTATGAAAAAATGCCTATAGGATCAATTATACTACTTATAATCCCTCTATTAGCCTTGCTCGATGCCGCATTATTCAATGTGATAACTGGAATTGGCGATTCGTTGATAATGTGATGCGCAAATGCGCCAAGGTAGTTGTCTATACCACTTTCGCGGTGAGTCATCACAATAATTGAATCACAATTAATTTCTTTCGAGTACTCTAGAATTGCTCTATAGGCAAAATCTTCTTCTTTTCGAATTATCTTAACGGAATAATCAATATGATTCTCTTCGTATAATTTTGCGTATTTATTTACCTTGTCCTGCATGCGGTTATACTCTTTCTCCATATCGCCAAAAACAACTGACACAATATGAAGTTTGGCCTGATGCTGTAGTGCAAGCGAAATAGAGTTGAAAAGTTTTAATCTACAGTCATTAGCTAAATCGAGCGGAACAAGAATATTCTTGAACTTTTCCTGAGTAACACTCTTAACTGTAATTACTGGCTGCTTTGCCATAATAATTACGTTAGAAAGGGTTGAACCAAGCCTAATCTCGCCAGGGTTGCCGGGGATATTGTCAGTCATAAGGATGTAGCGCACCTTATTTTCGTCAGCGTACTCAACTATTTTTTGGTGACGTTTCCCTTGCAGAACTTTATACACTGTGTTCTGGTCGAGTTGAAACTTACGCGATACCTCAATTAATCTGTTGAAAGAATCGTTCACCAATTTTTCTGGCTTAATATCCTCAAGCCACCAATCGCGTAGGTCCAATACGTGTAAAAGGTGGATTTCAGCATTAAGAACTGGCACTAACTGTTTAGCATAGGTTAATGCTAGGTGATATTGGTCTCCAAAATCAACTGGCACTAGAAGTATAGTTCTCTTGTTTGGCATTTTCTTAATCTATTTATTCCTTCAAAGTTAACATTGATGCTTCAAAAAAGTTCCAGGGGAACTGTTAATCGTCATTAAAACTAATGTTTAGTCTCTAATTTTTGCAGATATAAACTCCCTGTTCAGTTTTGCAATTGTGCTGATAGATATTCCTTTAGGACATTCGGCCTCGCAGGCGCGCGTGTTGGTACAACTTCCAAAACCAAGTTCGTCCATTTTTGCCACCATGCTCTTTACCCTATCAACTGCCTCAATTCGTCCCTGAGGAAACTGAGCAAGGTGAGTTACCTTAGCAGCCACAAACAGCATTGCCGATGCATTCTTACAAGCGGCAACGCATGCGCCACATCCAACGCACGATGCAGTATCGAAAGCAACATCGGCGTTGTGCTTGGGAACTGGAATTGTGTTGGCATCCTGCGCTGCTCCAGCATTTACGCTAATATAACCTCCTGCATTGGTGATTTTGTCGAAAGCTGAGCGGTCTACCACCAAATCCTTTACAACGGGGAATGCTGCTGAACGCCATGGCTCAAGGGTAATTGAGTCGCCATCCTTGAAAAGGCGCATTCGGAGTTCGCAGGTGGTGGTGCGGTGGTCGTTTCCGTGTGGACGACCATTTATGTAAATTCCGCAGGAACCGCAAATGCCCTCGCGGCAATCGTGATCGAATGTCACTGGCTCTTTACCATCCTTAATAAGTGTTCCGTTCAGGTAGTCGAGCATTTCGAGGAACGACATATCCTCGGCAACATCGTTAAGTTGGTATGTTTCGAAGCGACCTTTGCTCTTAGCATTTTTTTGTCGCCATATTTTGAGTTTAATGTTCATTGCAAAGTGGATTTACCGTTGATAAACCGATTATTTATAGCTACGCTCCTGAAGTTTCACAAACTCGAACTTAAGCTCTTCCTTGTGAAGTTGAGGTTCATTACCATCGCCGTTGAATTCCCACGCCGCAACATAAGAGTATTGCTCGTCGTTTCGCTTAGCCTCTCCGGTGTCGGTCTGGCTCTCCTCTCGGAAGTGCGCTCCGCAGCTCTCCTTCCGATTCAGGGCATCGTAAACCAATAGTTTGCCTAACTCCATAAAATCGGCAACACGGCCTGCTTTCTCCAGTTCTTGGTTCAGTTCCTCGCCAGTTCCGGGAACTTTAAGATTTTTCCAGAATTCCTCCTTAAGTTCATCTATCAACGTTAAGGCTTTTTTCAAACCCTCCTCGTTGCGAACCATACCGCAGTAATCCCACATAATTTTACCCAAACGCTTGTGGAACGATGTGGCCGTTTCGGTTCCATTTATCGATAGGAACTTGTTGATACGCTCGCGGGCGTTTTTCTCAGCCTCATCGAATTGAGGAAGATTTGTGGCGATTTTTGGAGTTTTGATTTCGTCGGCCAAGTAGTCGGCAATGGTGTATGGTAGTATAAAGTAGCCATCGCCCGATGTTTGCATAAGCGAACTGGCTCCAAGGCGGTTTGCACCGTGGTCGGAGAAGTTAGCCTCGCCAATGGCGAACAAGCCGGGAACGGTTGTCATCAAATTATAGTCAACCCAAAGACCACCCATTGTGTAGTGACCCGCAGGGTAAATTCGCATTGGAGTTTCGTATGGCGACTCACCAGTAATTTTATGGTACATATCGAAAAGGTTGCCGTAGCTATCCTCAATAACGTGGCGACCCTTTTTGTTGATAGCATCTTTGAAATCCAGATAAACCGACAATCCTGTTGGGCCTACACCGTAACCAGCATCGCAACGCTCCTTTGCTGCACGCGATGCAACATCGCGCGGAACAAGGTTTCCAAATGCAGGGTAACGGCGCTCCAAGTAGTAATCCCTTTCATCCTCAGGAATATCATTAGGTTTACGCGTATCGCCTTTTTGCTTTGAAACCCAAACTCTACCATCGTTACGGAGCGACTCCGACATCAAGGTTAACTTACACTGATGGTCGTTTAGCACTGGAATACTGGTTGGGTGAATTTGAACAAAACTTGGGTTTGCAAAGTATGCGCCCTTCTTGAACGCTTTCCAAGCGGCAGAGCCGTTTGAGT
>CAZTVB010000075.1:0-9247 GCA_964616315.1 uncultured Rikenellaceae bacterium | reverse complement strand
CGATCTATCTTCTTTACGAGAACTTTACAAAAATATAACGGGTTTGAGTGTTGCAGGGTTGCTGGGGTGCGACTTTTTAGTTCAGAACGTTTCATCTATAAATTTAGGATCAAAAAAAATTTTCATAAAGCAGGAAATATGAAATTAATAAAGCACAGAGGTTTAGCTTTTGTCTATCTATATTCTTCAATCAAAAATCGTGTGATTGTAATAAACTTAATTATTTCTCAAAAAAAGTAATATATTTGCCCGATATTTTCTGAAACAAGCAAATGTTCAAATTATTAAATATTTTAAACAATGCAGAATAAAGGTGCGATACGGTTTATTGCCATTGCATTAGCGCTAGTTTGCGTTTTTCAGCTTTCTTTTACTTTGGTTACCAAAAAGGTAGAGAAGAAGGCTAGGGAGTATGCTTTGGTTGGCAGTGATGTAGATAAAAAGAAGGAAAGTCACTACCTTGATTCAGTTTCAACAGAAACTGTTTATAATTTCCTTTGGGTGCGTAAATACACTTACAAAGAGTGTAAGGAACGCGAAATCAACCTAGGTTTGGACCTTAAGGGTGGTATGAACGTTATGCTCGAGGTTTCGGTTACCGACCTTGTGCGTGCACTTTCAAACAATAGCAAGGATTCATCCTTTGTTAAGGCTATGGATGTTGCAATGAAGATGCCCGGTAACGAGCACTTTATTGATAAGTTTGGTAAAGCATTCCAACAGGTTGCACCGAATGCAAAACTTGCTTCAATTTTTAGTACTCAAGATCTTCGTGGTCGAGTTAACTTTGACTCTTCCAATGAGGATGTTCTAAAAGTTTTAAAAGAAGAGGCCGAGAGCGCTATCGATAACTCGTTCAACATTCTTCGTAATCGTATCGATAAGTTTGGTGTAGCTCAGCCAAACATACAGCGTATGGAGAACTCCGGCTTAATTGTAATTGAATTACCTGGGGTTAAAGAGCCTGAGCGTGTTCGTAAACTGCTACAAGGAACAGCTAGTTTGGAGTTCTGGGAAACCTATGAGTTTTCCGATGTTTATCCAAGTTTTATTGCTGCTAACAATAAATTAGCCGAAATTCAAGCGGCAACTACTCCTACTGTAGAAACTAAAGCTACAACAGAGTTGGCCGCAAAGAAAGATAGCACAAACGAAGACTTACTAAATAAACTTCAACAAAGTGAGACTAAGGATTCTGCTGATATCGCAAATGCAGATATGGCTAAGAAATTCCCACTTTTCTCTTTGCTTCGTCCTAATTTAAATATGCAAAATCAGCCATCTGCCGGCCCAATGGTAGGTATGGCTCATCATAAGGATACCGCAAGAATAAACGAAATTCTTGCTATGGAACAAATCCGTGCTCTTTTCCCTGGCGATGTGAAATTTCTATGGGGCGTTAAATCTCCAAAATGGGATCAGACTGAGAGCATGTATGAGCTTATTGCAATTAAATTAACTAGCCGTGAAGGAAAAGCTCCTTTGGATGGTGGTGCTATAACCGATGCTCGCGATGCTTTTGGCGACCAGAAAGGAACTGCCGAGGTTGATATGGGTATGGATGCCGAAGGTGCTAGAGTTTGGGCTCGCTTAACTGGCGAAAACATTGGAAAGTGTATTGCAATTGTTCTTGATAATTCTGTTTACTCTTATCCTAGAGTACAGACTGAGATTAAAGGAGGTCGTTCACAAATTACTGGCGATTTCACTATTAACGAGGCAAAGGACTTAGCAAACGTTCTTAAGTCAGGTAAACTCCCTGCTCCTGCACACATTATTAAGGAAGAACTTGTTGGCCCTTCACTTGGAAAAGAGGCAATCAATTCAGGATTGAATTCATTCATGGCTTCATTCATCGTGGTTCTTATTTATATGTTGTTCTACTATAGCCGTAGAGCAGGTTTAGTTGCCGATATTGTTTTGATGATTAACCTATTCTTTATGATGGGTGTTTTAGCATCGTTCGGAGCAACTCTAACATTGCCCGGTATTGCAGGTATCGTTCTTACTATGGGTATGGCAGTTGATGCTAATGTGCTTATATTTGAACGTATACGCGAGGAGATAAGATCTGGTAAAGGTTTAAGCCTTGCAATCAAGGAAGGTTTCAGCAATGCATTATCTGCAATTATCGATGGTAACGTTACAACTCTTTTAACTGGGGTTATTCTATACATCTTTGGTTCTGGACCAATTCGTGGTTTTGCTACAACACTTGTAATTGGTATTCTTACCACTTTATTCACAGGTATTTTTATTACCCGTTTGATTATCCTTTGGATGGAGAAGCGCAACATGACTTTAACATTCTCTACCAAGTTTACCGAAAATGCCTTCCGTGGATTAAAGATTGACTTTATTGGTATCAGAAAATATGGTTACATCTTCTCTGTTGTGGTAATTGTTACAGCAATCGCTTCTTTATCAATTAGAGGCTTGAACCCAGGTATCGATTTTGTTGGAGGCCGTTCATATATTATTCGCTTTGAGAAACCCGTTACCACTGTTGAAGTCGCAGACCAAATGAAAACAGTGTTTGGTGGTGAGGCTCCTGAGGTTAAAACCATTGGTTCCGCAAATCAGGTTAAGGTTACAACCAAGTATAAGATTGCTTCCAATGATCCTGCTGTGGATGGTGAGGTTGATTCATTAATGTACGTTGGGTCAAAACCATTCATGTCAAGCGATGTAACATTCAACGATTTCCAAAACAACTATAAGCAAAGTTCTATTAAGGTAGGACCAACCATTGCTCACGATATTAAGAGAGATGCATTTATTGCCGTTATAGCTGCGCTATTTGCAATCTTCCTTTATATCTTAGTTCGTTTCCGTTACTGGAGTTACAGTGCGGGTGCAGTTGCTTCGTTAGCTCACGACTCTATATTCACTGTTGGATTATTCTCGATACTATACTTCAGGGTTCCTTTTAGTCTTGAAGTAGACCAGTCGTTCATTGCGGCGGTGCTTACTATCATTGGTTACTCAATTAACGATACAGTAATTATCTTCGACCGTATCCGTGAGTACACTAAACTTCATCCAAAACATACTAGAAAAGATAACATCAACAATGCTATTAACGATACATTGAGTCGTACGTTCTCGACATCGTTCTCAACTTTGGTGGTGTTAATTCCAATCTTCTTCTTTGGTGGCGAGGTTATCCGTGGATTTATCTTTGCATTGATTATGGGTATTGGCGTTGGTACTTACTCTTCGGTATTCGTTGCTACACCTTTAGCTTACGATATTGAGCAGTGGTGGGAAAATAGAAAAGCAAGAAAGAAATAATTTATTTCTGATATTATAAAGAGAGGCTCAACCTACGTTGAGCCTCTCTTGTTTTAAATGACCCGTTCCAAGAAAGGTTCATTTTTATTATCTTGCGGGTAAATCAATTTAAAAAATGGAGATTACAATCGAACTAGTTTTGTTAGCAATTTCGGTACTTTTTTTCTTGAGCCTTATCGCAAGTAAGGCCGGTTATAAATTTGGAGTACCTGCTTTACTCCTTTTTTTGGCTGTTGGGATGTTGAGCGGTAGCGATGGGCTAGGAATTCAGTTTGAGAACATTCATGCAACTCAAGTAGTTGGAACAATTGCTCTTAGTATAATTCTTTTTTCAGGAGGATTGGACACAAAAATCTCGGAGATTAAGCCCGTTGTTTATCAGGGTGTGTTATTGGCAACACTAGGAGTATTGTTAACGGCACTTTTTACAGGCCTTTTCATCTGGTGGATATTAGGAATGACCAATAGTTCTGCCGGAATTGGTTTTATTACCGCTCTTTTGTTGGCTTCAACAATGTCATCCACCGATTCGGCTTCCGTTTTCTCAATACTTCGTTCCAAAGGATTATACCTTAAGAACAATCTCAGGCCAATGTTAGAGCTAGAGAGCGGAAGTAACGACCCCATGGCTTATGTTTTGACAATCACCTTGATTGAGTTAATAAAGATGGGTAGTACTCCGAATTATGGTGTAGCAATAGGTATGTTGCTTCTACAATTAGCCATTGGTGCTTTGCTTGGTGTTTTGCTTGGAAAATTGGCTGTTTATGTGGCAAATAATATTAAAATTGATAATAACTCGCTTTATCCCATATTGCTATTAACTATATGTCTATTTATTTTTTCCTCAGTTTATTTTTTAAAAGGAAACGCCTACTTGGCTGTTTACATTTCGGGTTTAGTTATAGGCAATTCAAGGTTCATTCATAAACGCTCATCGCTTAATTTCTTCGATGGTCTAGCATGGCTTAGCCAGTTGTTAATGTTCCTTACGCTTGGGTTATTGGTAAATCCCCACGAGTTAGTTCCAATAATAATTCCTGGTTTAATAATCAGTTTGGTAATGATATTTATTACACGCCCATTGGGTGTTTTTATATCGCTTTTGCCTTTTCGTAAAATGCCAGTCAAGGATAAGGTGTTTGTTTCATGGGTAGGATTGCGTGGAGCTGTTCCAATTATTTTTGCAATTATAGCTCTTGATGCTGAAGTTCCGCATGCACGATTGATATTCAACATAGTATTCTTCTGCACTCTGGTTTCGCTTTTAATTCAAGGAACTACATTGCCACGTATGGCAGCATTACTTAAGTTAGTCGATAGAAGGAAAAAAGTAAAAGATCTGGAGAGTTTCGATGTGGAGTTTTCCGATGAGATTAAATCTGTTGCAACAGAAATAACCCTTAACGCCCAATCGTTGTCCAATGGATACCGTTTAATGGATCTTCCATTGCCCGAAAAAACCTTGGCAGTAATGGTTAAGCGCAACAATAAATTTTTTATTCCTACTGGCACAACAGTCTTGTGCGAGGATGATAAGTTATTAATTATAACCGATAACCATGAAGTATTAATGGAAACTCTGAAAAACATGGGTATTCATGAATAAAAAGGACAGGTTTTCACCTGTCCTTTACGGTTCTGTATTTCGTTTGTGATTGAATTTTTTCGGTAACCTCTATTGAAACCTAAAACTTGCTTTTGATTTTTGTTGAAAATCTATAAATTTACAGCTCTATTTTCCAATCTTAACTAATACCTGAACCTATGAATTCCCTGACTGTGACGAGTCGGGGTTTTCTTTTTGTAATAGACGACAAAAGTACCCATTCGTTTATGTACAAAGTGTTAAATTTTTATATTATTCGACGATTTTAACGTTTTTTTACGTTTGTCAGCTAAACGAACGTTGAATTAACCATTTGAAAATCAGTTTTTGGTGAATTGTTATTCAAGTAACAGTCCGATGTTTTGGTGAGTATTCCGTCCATTTTTTAAATCATAAGGTCTCTTATTAAGTTGTTAGCTAATTCATTATTAATCAGACAAACACTTTGGTTATTATTGATAATTTTGTCAATTCAATATTTATCTAAAGTCTGAAAAATCTTTAATCTAGAGTTTTGAACAGTGAGCGAGCAAAGTGATATAAATATTGTGGAAACCCCACTGATGAAGCAGTACCTGAGCATCAAGCGTCAGCACCCCGATGCAATTTTACTTTTTCGTGTGGGCGATTTTTACGAAACCTTTGGTGAGGATGCCATTAAGGCTTCCGAGATTTTGGGCATTACCTTAACTCGTCGTGCCAATGGCTCTGCCCAGTACGTAGAGTTGGCTGGTTTTCCACATCATGCTTTGGACACATATCTCCCAAAGCTTGTGCGTGCGGGGCAACGTGTTGCTATTTGTGAGCAATTGGAAGACCCCAAGAAAACAAAAACTATTGTAAAACGAGGAATCACTGAACTTGTAACACCAGGTGTTTCCTATAACGATAATGTTCTAGAGCGTAAGGAAAACAACTTTTTAGCTTGTGTTTTCCTCGATAAAAAGTTTGCCGGCGTTTCGTTCCTCGATATTTCAACAGGCGAGTTTTATACATCCGAGGGTAGCATTGAGTATATCGATAAGTTGCTCAACAACTTTAAGCCCAAGGAGGTTTTGGTTGAGCGTGTTAAGCAGCGCGATTTTATAGAGCACTTTGGCACAAAGCATTATACTACCAAACTCGACGAGTGGGCGTTTAATGCCGATGCTGCTCGCGAAAAGTTACTGAATCATTTTAAAACCCAGTCGTTAAAAGGCTTTGGGGTCGATAATCTTACGTTAGGAATAATTTCAGCTGGTGCAATTCTATACTATTTAGACATAACTCAGCACCATCAGGTTGGACATATCTCCAATATTTCCCGAATCGATGAGGATAAGTACGTTTGGATTGATAGGTTTACTGCAAGGAATCTGGAGCTGTTTACATCTATCAACGATAACGCACGAACATTCATTGAGGTAATTGATAAAACCTCATCGCCAATGGGAGGGCGCTTGCTTAAACGCTGGGTTGCACTGCCATTGAAGGATATCGATGCAATTAACGATAGGCTTAACGTTGTGGAGTACTTTGCTCAGTATCCCGATGTTCGCGACTTAATGGTGGATAAAATCCGCGATATTGGCGATATCGAACGTATAATATCCAAGGCCGCTGTTGGTCGAATTACTCCACGGGAGTTAATTCAACTTAAGAATGCATTAACCTTACTTGTCGACGTAAAGGAGGTTTGCGAGAACTCCAACGAAACAACTTTACTCAGAATTGGCGAGCAGGTTAACCTTTGCCCAAGAATTAGGGACCGAATTGAACGGGAGATCGTTTCTGACCCTCCAATGCAGCTAAACAAGGGTAATGTTATTGCACGTGGATTCAGTCAGGAGTTGGACGAGTTGCGTGATATTATGACCACAGGAAAGGATTATCTTGTGGACCTTCAGCAACGCGAGGCCGAGCGTACAGGAATTCCTTCGCTAAAAGTGAGCTTCAATAACGTTTTTGGTTACTATATTGAGGTTCGTAATACCCATAAGGATAAGGTTCCGCAGGATTGGATTCGTAAGCAAACTTTGGTTTCTGCTGAGCGTTATATCACCCAGGAGTTAAAAGAGTACGAGGAGAAGATTCTCGGAGCTGAGGAAAAGGTTGTTGAAATTGAGCAGGCTCTCTATCAAAATTTAGTTCACAGTTTGGGTGAGTATATTGCATCAATTCAGCTAAATGCATTCCTTGTAGCTCAAATAGATTGCTTGCTTTCGTTTGCATTATGTGCCGACCAGTTCAAGTACTCTAAACCAACCGTTAACCAAGATGAGACATTAGATATCAAACTTGGACGACATCCTGTTATTGAACGGATGCTTCCTGCCGGAAACGAGTACATTGCTAACGATGTTTACCTCGATTCCTCTGAGCAGCAAATAATAATTATCACAGGTCCAAACATGGCAGGTAAATCGGCTCTGTTACGCCAAACCGCTTTAATTGTGCTGATGGCACAGATTGGCTCTTTTGTCCCTGCACAAGCTGCAAAAATTGGCGTTGTCGATAAGATTTTTACCCGTGTGGGTGCATCCGATAACCTTTCGCAGGGAGAATCAACTTTTATGGTTGAGATGCAGGAAGCCGCTAGTATTTTGAATAACCTTTCTAATCGCAGTTTAATTCTGCTCGACGAGATTGGCCGTGGAACATCAACATACGATGGAATTTCAATTGCTTGGGCAATTGTGGAGTATTTGCACGAGCATCCGAACTCAAGGGCTAAAACACTGTTTGCAACGCACTACCACGAGTTAAACGAGATGGAATCAACCTTTAACCGTGTTAAGAATTACAATGTATCCATAAAGGAACTCGATAATACTGTTATTTTCCTTCGGAAATTGGTGCGTGGCGGTAGCGAGCACAGTTTTGGTATTCACGTAGCGCGGATGGCTGGGATGCCACCAAGTGTTATTAAACGTGCCAACGAGATATTGGTTGAACTTGAAAAATCGCAAGAGCGCCAGTCGCTTCAAAAGCCAGTTGCAGATTTGGGCACAAATAGGGAAGGTTACCAGCTAAGCATATTTCAGTTGGAAGACCCTGTGCTTAAGCAAATTCGCGACCAGATAAAAAATATCGATATCAACAATCTTACTCCAATTGATGCGCTTAACAAGTTGAACGATATCAAGAGACTTACAGGACTTTAATTTTTTTACGTTAAACGTGAAGCGTAAAACGTTAATTGATTAGGAATATCTTATTGTTTTTCGAAAAGGCCTAATACCTTATTTCTTTTCACGTTTAACATTTCACGTTTCACTACATTTTTTTTACACCCAAAGATGTTTATTTAAATCGTTTGCGATAAGCACAGTTATGCCAAAAAACACTGCTAAAAAACATAAAAATTATAAACATATGTTTTATAGCATAAAAAATTACTTACCTTTGACCCCGGATTCTTATTTGGGACAAAATGATTAAAAAAGTTTTGATTGCTAACCGGGGCGAGATCGCCGTCCGGGTTATAAGGTCGTGCCGCGAGATGGGAATTCTTTCCGTGGCTGTTTATTCCGATTCCGACCGACGTGCAAAGCACGTTCGTTATGCCGATGAGGCATACCACATTGGACCATCACCTTCCAGAGAAAGTTACCTTAATGGCGACAAGATTATTGAAACCGCACTTAAGTGCGGAGCCGATGCAATCCATCCGGGTTACGGGTTTCTATCGGAGAATGCTGAGTTTGCACGAAAATGTTTGGCTGCAGGACTTATCTTTATTGGTCCTGACCCAAATGCAATAACAACCATGGGCGATAAGATTACGGCCCGTCAAACTATGATTGCGGCAGGCGTTCCTGTTGTTCCTGGAACTCAGCAGAAGGTTGTTGATGCCGATGCTGTTCGTAAGATTGTGAGCGAAATTGGCTTGCCAATTATCATTAAAGCTTCTGCTGGTGGTGGCGGAAAGGGTATGCGATTGGTGCGCAAGGAGTCCGATTTGATTTCGGCTCTTAAAATGGCACAGTCCGAGGCTTTATCATCGTTTGGCGACGATACCGTTTATATTGAGAAGTATGTGGAGCATCCGCACCATATTGAGTTTCAGATTTTGGCCGACAAGTTTGGTAACACCGTTCATCTTTTTGAGCGTGAATGCTCAATTCAGCGTCGTCACCAAAAGATGATTGAGGAAACTCCATCGCCATTTATTACTCCCGAGTTGCGCCAGCAAATGGGCGAGGCTGCAGTAAAAGCAGCACAAGCTGTTAGCTACTTTGGTGCAGGAACCATTGAGTTTTTGGTTGATGCAAATCGGAACTTCTACTTCCTTGAGATGAATACTCGCCTTCAGGTTGAGCACCCTATTACCGAGCGTGTAACGGGTATCGATTTGGTGAAGGA
>CAZTVB010000074.1:0-9270 GCA_964616315.1 uncultured Rikenellaceae bacterium | reverse complement strand
TGGGAATGAAGGTTATTATTGATGTGGTTGCCAATCACACATCGCACGATGCGGTTCTTATTACTGAACATCCCGATTGGTACGTTCGCGATTCTACTGGTAAAGTTGTTTCGCCTTTCGATTGGACCGATGTGGCAAAGTTAGACTATTCTAAACCAGGACTCCGTAAGTATATGATTGATATGCTTAAGTACTGGGTAAAAGATATCGATTTGGATGGTTTCCGTTGCGATGTTGCCGCTGAGGTTCCTGCCGATTTTTGGAACGATGCTCGTGCCGAACTCGATAAGGTTAAACCTGTATTTATGCTTGCCGAAGCTGAAAATATTGAGTTGATGAAGTATGCTTTTGATGTAGACTATGGTTGGGAGTTTCACCATGTAATGAACTCAATTGCAAAAGGAACTAAGAATGCTGTTGATATTGAGACTTATCTGCTTAAAAAGGCTGCAACATACCCTAAAAATGCTTTAAAAATGAACTTTATTACCAATCACGATGAAAACTCTTGGAATGGTACTGAGTTTGAGCGTATGGGTGCTGCCGTTAAAACAATGGCTACACTTTCGTTTGTAGTTGATGGTATGCCATTGATTTATAATGGACAGGAGGTTGGTTTCAATGAGCGTTTAAAGTTCTTTGAGAAGGACACCATTATTTGGGACGATGCAGCAAATATGACCGATTTCTACAGAAAACTTACTACTTTAAAGAAAACTTACAGTGCTTTGAATGCAGGAAAAACTGGTGCCGATATTTTCCGCATTAAGTCCAACGCCGACAGCACTGTGTTTGCATTTACCCGCGAGAATGAGAAAGAAAGACTATTTATGGTTTTCAACCTAACCAATGCAAGGCAAAATGTTAAGTTTATTGGCGATGCGCATTTGGGTAACTACACCGAGTATTTTACTGGTGAGGCAAAAGAGTTTGTTGCTGAGCAGGAACTGGCTTTGGAACCTTGGGATTATAAGGTATTTGTTAAACAATAATGATTTTTGAATGATGAATAATGAGGTGTTTATGCTTCATTATTCAACGTTCGAAATTCCTTGTTCATGATTCAAAAAGGGTTGTCAAATATGTTTGGCAACCTTTTTTGTTAAATAACAACAAATAGGGATATAAATAGATAGCCAAGTTTATTAATTTTGCGGTCAAATTCCGAGAATAATTAAAAACTAAGCATATGTACTACACAGTTCCTGTTGTTGGAAAAGTTCATTGGATTGGCGTAAACGACCGCCGTAAGCGTCTTTTTGAGAATATGTGGCCTTTGGATAGGGGCGTATCGTACAACTCGTACCTTATAGTTGACGATAAAACCGCTTTGGTCGATACCATTGAGGATAGGGCTGCCGGAAACTACATTGAGCGTATTGAGAAATTGCTTAATGGAAGAACTTTGGATTACCTAATCATCAATCATATGGAACCCGACCATTCGGGCGAGATTAAGGCCATTTTCGACCACTTTAAAGGTGTAAAGTTGGTTGGTAACTCCAAAACCTTCAAGATGGTTGAAGCATACTGGGGAATTAAGGAGAACCTTCATGTGGTTGACGATGGCGATATGTTGGATTTAGGTCATCATAAGCTGAAGTTTGTTATGACTCCTTGGGTTCACTGGCCAGAGACTATGATGACATACGATACTACCGACCAAATTCTATTCTCTGGCGATGCCTTTGGTAGTTTTGGTACTTTGGATGGCGGTATTTTCGACGATGAAATCAACTTCGATTTCTTTGAGGAGGAGATGCGCCGTTACTACTCAAACATTGTTGGTAAGTATAGCAATATGGTTCAGAAAGCTTTTGCAAAGCTTAAGGGTGTTCCCGTTAAGGTTATTGCAGCCACTCACGGACCAGTTTGGCGTTCCAACCCATCAAAGGTGCTTGAATTGTACGATAAATGGAGTCGCTACGAAGCCGAGGAGGGTGTTGTTATTGTATTCGCATCGATGTATGGTAATACCGAGGAGATTGCCGATTATATTGGCCGTAAGCTATGCGAGAATGGCGTTAAAAACATCAGAATACACGATGTTTCGCGTACACACATCAGCCACTTGATTAACGAGATTTGGAAGTATAAAGGGTTAATACTTGGATCGTGCGCATACAACTCGCAGATGTTCCCGCTAATGGAGCAATTAACCCGCGAGTTAACCCACATGGGTATTAAAAACAAGCAATTAGGGTTATTTGGAAGTTACAGCTGGAATGGAGGAGGGGTGAAGAACCTAATGAAATTCATTGAGGAAACCGAACTGGAGCTTGTTACTGAGCCCTGCGAGGTTTACGGTAAGCCAAACGAGGAAAAACTTGTTCAGTACGATGTTCTGGCTAAGGTAATGGCTGAAAAAATTAAGCAATAGTGAAAGATATTTAACCGCAAAGGCGCTCAAAGTAATATTCTCAAAGTAACACAAAGGAAAGATTAGTTACTATTTTATACTTTATAGATATTTTTCTTAGTGTTTGCATAGAGTACTTAGTGGAGCCCTTATTTGCCTTCGTGGTAAAATAAACAATCACATAGGTTGAAGTTTTAAAGGTTGGGCTTTCCAACCTTTTTTTATTTATCTACTCGTGAGCAATAAAGTAGTACTCTACCTTTCGATAGTATAATTCCTCAAAATTGGATTGGGATAACGATTGGTTGCCTTTTATAAAAGACTTAAGGGTTGATACTCTTAGTCCTACCTCATTGGTGATAAATTGGTAAATATCGGCAGGATTTGTACCGTAGTAATCCGATGCACCTAATCCACACTCAAAAATAATAGTTGGTTTATCCCGCAAAAGAAGATTTTTTGCACCCTTTAGCACATCGAACTCACCACCTTCAACATCAATTTTAATTAAATCAGTTTTTAGGTTGGTAGGAATTATTTCGTCGAGTGTTTTGAGTTCAACGCTTATTTCTTCAATATCTGGACTTTTTACGTTGTACTCTCTGAGGTTTAAACCGCTATACGCAGGGGCGTTTTTTACAAATTTAAAGGTTGATTCACCCGCCTTACTTGAAATAGCGTAAGGAAGTATGTTCGCATTACGTGTGTACTTGTCCTTAAGCGATTTAAACAAATCTGGAATAGGCTCAAAACCATAATGTTCTCCATTAGGAGCGTATTTAATGAAAAAATCAAGTATTTCGCCCTTGTGACAACCAACATCAACGCAGTTTGAGTTTGACTTAAGAGTCTGTTTAATTATGGCCTTTGTAAGTCTGTCGTACTCAATATTCTTACTAATATCTAGGTGTATAACATTGAGGAAACTTCTTATATATCGCTTTAAATCCATAAAAAACAATGCTAATAAGTGTCTTCAGTCTGAAATCTAATATCTAGTATCTGAGCTCTGTTCTACAAAAAATTATAATGCTTGCGTATAGGCTTTTTCACCTTCCAAACGCACTTTAAGCCCTGTTTAAAGGTTACAAAATCGCCAGCCTTAACCGTGTAAACGCCTTCGGGAGTGGTAACATCAACCTCGCCCTCAAGTATAAGGCACTCCTCATCGGAATCGTAAAACCAATCGAATTCGGAAATCTCCTTGGTCCAAATTGGCCAACTCTTAATACCACGCTTGGTAATCTCGTCAGTGTTGAGTTTTTCTATTATTACGCTGCTCATAGTTCTAGTATTAGTAAGTGCAAATCTAGGATTTTTAGGTTAATGTAGAATGAATAATTGATAATGAATAATTGATAATATAGAATGAAAATTCTTTTGCCCTGAAAGGGCAAAAGCACTAGCCCCGAGTTTCAACTCGGGGTTTAAAGAGCGATACGTTTATTAGGCGATGCACGGAAATGCGTTTGTTTGAAAGAATATCGAATGAATGCATCGCAATAAATCAATAATCGTATAAAACAAACACATCTTTCTACTATCAACCATTGACTATGGTTTATTCACCATAAAATAAACCAAAATCAATTACCTTTGTCTATCTATTAGCATAATAACATATAACAATGGAATTCAACATAGCAAAAGGACTTGAGTACACTGCTACAGAGGTGGTTACTAAGGAAAATACTGCATCGAAATACGGCTCGGGGTTGGTGGATGTTTTTGCAACTCCAGCAATGGTTGGACTTATGGAGAATGCCTGTATGAATGCCGTTCTGCCAAGTCTGCCCGAGGGTTTTAACACCGTAGGTATCGAAATTTGTGTAAAACACACCAAGGCAACGCCAATGGGAATGAAGGTTTTTAGCAAAGCCACGTTAACCGAGGTGGATGGTAAACGGTTGGTATTTGAGGTGGTTGCTTGGGACGAGGAGGCCGAAATTGGTCGTGGTACGCATACACGCTTTATTATCGATACCAAAAAGTTTATGGAGAAACTTGCTAAGAAGTAGTAGAATTATGAACAAGCCTGTCTGCCGTAGGCAGGGAATGATGATTTTTGATTTAGGAATTCTATTGTCCAGAAAAAACTAATTTGATTTTATAAATGTAAATATTACACTACGATGTAGCTCAAACTAATACTAACCAATTGTTTAACTATAAATATTCTGCCGCTCTGCGGCCAATATGCAAAGCAGCAGCGCTGCTGGATATTTGTAGTTGAAGGAAAGTAGTAACGATAAAAGCTCCAGAGGAGCGTAATATTAAAACTCTCAATATTTTTTAAAAAATACACCTAAAATGGACTTTCCTTTTCCCCAGTACTACAAGCATCACCTAAAAGTACACTCGTACGAAGTTGATTTAACCCAAAACCTAAGTATAACCGCAATATTCAACTATTTGCAGGAAATTGCCTGGGAGCACGCCGATAAGCTGAAGTATGGCTTTAGCCATTTGCAGGACAAGGGCTGGATTTGGGTACTCTCCCGCATTGAGGTTGAAATATACCAATTGCCCAAATGGACCGAGGAGTTAACCCTTATAACTTGGCCACGCGGTGCCGATGGAATTTTTGCGCTACGCGATTTTGAGTTCTACAACTCCGCAGGCGATAAGGTAATGGCCGCCAGCAGTAGCTGGATTGTGCTTGATATCAACACACGCCGACCGGTTAGGATTAACGATTGGTATATGGGTTTCGATTTTGCCGATAGGTCTGCAATTGGCCGTGCATCATCAAAAATACAGGAGCAAACTAACGAGCCAGCCTTTACTGAGCAGTTCGATGTGCGCATTGGCGATATGGATATGAACCAGCACGTGAACAACGTAAGGTATATCGATTGGGCCTACAACACCTTTACCATTGAGCATTTCCGCAAATTTATTCCAACCAAAATCATTGTGAATTTCAATGCCGAGGGCAAATCGGGCGATATTGTAAAGGTGGAGCGCTACAGCATTGATGGGAACATCAGCATTGTAAACATTGGCCGAACCACTGACTCCAAAAACCTCTGCAAGTTGGAATTCTGCTGGAAAGAAAAGTAATTAATTTGAAAATTGGGTAATTTGAAAATTTGATAATGAGAGGCAAGTCTATGAATGATTCGGACGCAATTTTTAGATTTTCATGATTTTATGCTTTAACGTCTTATTGTCTTCATTTTCAAATTCCCACATCTTCAAATTATCAAATTTCCACATCTTCAAATTATCAAATTCTCAAATTAGCACATTTTCAAATTATCTCATTGTCAAATTGCCAAATTCCGTATATTAGTAAGCAAATAAACACCTGAGAGTATGCTAACCGAATTGGACTTGAAACAGCTGGAGGAGAAAGGTATCACTCCCAAAGACCTGATGGCTCAGGTTGAATCGTTCCGTAAGGGATTTCCCTATTTACGCATTGTAAAACCTGCCACCGAGGGCGATGGTATTATTAAACTTGACCCTGAGGAGGTTGATAACCTCATTGACCTTTACAAAACGTTCGAGGGTAGCCGCCTGAAGTTTGTTCCAGCATCGGGTGCTGCAACCCGAATGTTTAAGCACCTTTTCGAGTTCCGCGATGAGTACCATGTAAAGGGCATGGAGTGTTTTACCGATAAAACCTTCAACTCAATATTCTACTTTTTTCAGCATATCCACAAGTTTCCGTTCTACGATAAGCTCTACAACGAGCTCTGGAGCATTGGCTACAAGATGGAGGAGTTGCTGGAGAATCACGATTACCTACCAATTATCGATTCTCTTTTAAACTCCGAAGGGCTAGACTACGGTTTTCTGCCCAAGGGATTGATATACTTCCACAAGTACGGCGATATATCGCGCACAGCGCTTGAGGAGCACTTGGTGGAGGGAGCGCAGTACGCCCGCGATATTCACGGAAACGTAAATATCCATTTAACAGTATCGCCTGAGCACCGTGCTGGGTTTAATGCACTGGTGGAGCGTGTAAAAAGTTTCTACGAGAACCACTACGAGGTTACGCTACATATCACATTCTCGGAGCAGAAACCCTGTACCGATACCGTGGCCGTTGATATGCAGAACGAGCCATTCCGCAATACCGATGGCACGCTGCTTTTCCGTCCGGGCGGACACGGAGCGCTTATTGAGAATCTGGGCGATTTGGATGCCGATATTATCTTTATAAAGAATATTGATAATGTTGCGCCCGACCACCTAAAACCCCAAACCATACGCTACAAGAAGGCCTTGGCAGGGTTGCTGATTAGCTACAGGAACCTGATATTCGATTACCTGCGCCGATTAACCGAAACAACTGATATTACCGACGATTTAATAGCCGAGATTTTAGACTTTACCACCGATGAGCTCTGCGTGGTACCGCCCGCAAACTTTGAGGCCAAGAACAAGGCCGAAACCATAGCCTACCTGGTTGAAGTGCTAAACCGACCCATACGTGTATGCGGAATGGTGAAGAACCAGGGCGAGCCAGGTGGTGGGCCATTCTGGGCTCAGAACGCCAACGGAACGGTCTCCTTGCAGATAGTGGAGAGCTCGCAGATTGATTTAAAGAATGCACGCACAAAGGCCATATTCGACCAATCAACCCATTTTAACCCGGTTGATTTGGTGTGCAGCACCAAGGATTACAAGGGAAATAAGTTTAACCTACACAGCTACCGCGACCCCGAAACAGGTTTTATATCCGTAAAAAGCAAGGATGGCAAGCAAATAAAGGCTTTGGAATTGCCGGGGTTATGGAACGGCGCAATGAGCAGCTGGAACACCATATTTGTGGAGGTACCGCTGGCCACCTTTAGCCCCGTAAAAACCGTAAACGATTTGCTCCGCAATGAGCATCAAGGATGCGAAAAGTAATTAGTAATTCATTTTTAGCAAGGCGCAGCATAACCGTTGCGCTTTTTGTTTTTAAATACTATTCAAAAACACCTCTTCACCAAATAATTCGATCACTTAATCTCTTAATAACCAATCTTTGTCACCATTCACCTGTCACTCGTCACTAATTCTCAAAATATAGGTAACAATTTCACACTCAATCTTATTAAGCAATAAACAAAGGTAAGTTTATTATGAAATATTTAATGGATTTGCTACTTTAGTTTAAGTTTAATATTAGTTATAGCGCGTTTTTTTGAAGGTATCTATATCGGTACCTTTCGGATGTATGTAAATAAGTTATGGCCAATTATAAAAAATACAAGAACGTTCGATAAAGTAAATACTAAAACTAACATTAAAATTATTTAGAAAGGAGGTGTGAAACATGTCTTACAAAAAGCCAGAAATTTTAGCACAAAGTACAGTTATGATGGCTGAATGCCGTCCGAATAGTAAACCTAGTGGCAGACCTTGTAATCCGCCAGGACCAAAACGTTAAGAACAAATTAAGTCAGGAGACGAGTGTTTTAACTAAAAGTCGTCTCCTGATAATTTAAATCGGAAATATTGTGATGTATTTTAAATTAAAATCAAATATTATATTTAGAAATTATGAGTCATTTGGATACTTAACTGACAATAGAAATTTCAGATATAAGCAAACAAATAACAACGCCATTGTCGTTGGTGATAAGATTATTTCCGAAAGTGGAGCTGTTTTCATTTCATTTCTAGATAGAGAACCTCAAACCATTGACGAACTTGCAAGAAGAATAAATACACAATATACAAACGTTGACATAGATGAAATTAAGAATGATGCATTAGACTTTTATTCAACACTAGAAAACGAAGGATTTATCGTTTCTGGAAAGACAATTCTGGAGTGCAATAATAATGACACAAAGTTTTCATATAAAACATCCGACCTTGAAATTAAAAAAAACTTTTCATCAAGTTTCCAATTAGAAAAATCTACACAGGACTTTTTAGAAGAGCATTTTAACGGTAATCCTCAACTTACAAATTTGCACCTTGAGATTGTGAGTGAGTGTAATGAAAGATGCGTTCATTGCTATATCCCACATGATTACAAAGTTAGTTGCATCGAGTCAGATTTGTTTTATAATATTATAGAGCAATGCAAAAATTTGAAGTTGTTACATATTACTTTGAGTGGTGGTGAACCAATGTTGCATAAAAACTTTTGCGATTTTTTAAAAAGATGTAGAGACTATAATTTTTCAATAAACGTGCTTAGTAATTTGACATTACTTAGTGAAGAAATAGTCAACGAGATGAAAATGAATTCTCTTTTAGGAGTTCAAGTTTCACTATATTCTATGGATTCTAAAGTTCATGACGGGATAACTCAAATGAAAGGGAGTTTTGAAAAAACCTATAATGCAATTTTAAAACTGATTGAGAACGATATCCCGTTACAAATAAGTTGCCCAATAATGAAACAAAACAAAAATTCATATAACGATGTACTGAAATGGGCTAAGAAGCATAAAATTCATGCTGGAGATGATTATGGACTAATCGCTAGGTACAATCATACAACACAAAATCTGAGTTGTCGTTTGTCTATAAATGAAATCAAAGAAATTATTTATGATAAAGCCAAAAACGACTCAGAATTTTTAGAACAAATTAAGGTGGAAGTTGAAAAAAAGGAAACAAAAACTGAAAATGACGCTGTTTGCAGTGTTTGCCATTCCTCAATTTGCATCTCAGATAACGGAAATGTTTATCCATGCGCTGGTTGGCAAGATTATGTTGTTGGAAATATTAAAGAGAATTCTCTTAATGAGATATGGATTAATTCATTGAAAATAAAGTATTTAAGAACCTTACGCAATCAAGATTTTCCTCAATGCATTCAATGTCCAGATAGAAATTTTTGTACCATGTGTATGGTGAAAAATGCTAATGAAAATTCCGATGGAAATCCTTTAGTCGTAAATGAGTTTTTCTGCAATATCGCGAATCTGAATAGAAAATTATTTCTTGAATAC
>CAZTVB010000073.1:0-9289 GCA_964616315.1 uncultured Rikenellaceae bacterium | reverse complement strand
ACCTAAATACAACAACCTACGGGTTATTTTATCGACGAATATTAGCTTCTGTTGTCCTAAAGAGTCCTGCCGAATAGAAAACTTTTTCCTATTTTTACGGGTAAAATTGATTGATTGTGAGTTTTGAAAATTTCCTAGCAAAACGTTTCCTTAAGGGTTCCGATAGTGTAAGTCTATCAAAACCTTTTATCCGTATTACCATTTTATCAATTGCCCTTAGCGTTGCAATAATGATTGTGTCTATTGCCATCATAACAGGCTTTAAGCAGGAAATAAAATCGAAAGTGGTGGGGTTTGGCAGCCATATTCAAATTACAAATTTTGATAGCAACCAATCGTTTGAAACTAATCCTATACCCAACAACTTGGAGTGTATGAATGATGTTCGGAAGATTGAAGGGATTACTCACGTACAGGTTTTTGCTACCAAAGCGGGCATTATTAAAACAGAGACAGATATTCAGGGAATTGTGCTTAAAGGAGTTGCTTCGGATTTCAACTGGAATTTTTTTAAACAGAACTTAGTTGAAGGAGAGGTTTTTTCAACTGAAGATTCTACAACGACAAACAAGACAATTATTTCCAAAACCCTAGCAAATCTTTTAAAACTTAAGGTAGGAGATCGCTATGATATCTTCTTTGTTCAGGAACCTCCTCGGTTTAGGAGGTTTACTGTTGCTGGGATTTACGACACAAAAATGGTGGAGTTTGATAAGTTATTTGTTCTGTGCGACCTTGGACATATTCAACGATTAAATGGATGGAGCGCAACTCAGGTAACAGGCTATGAGTTGTTGGTCGATAATATAGATAATGTCTACGACCTTTCCATTGAGGTTGATGATATTGTTGGTTTTGTTTTTATTGATAACGATTCGCGGCTGAAGGTCCAGAGTATTGTTGATAAGTACCCAAACATCTTCGATTGGTTGAATTTGCAGGATATCAACGCTGCAGTTCTTATTATTTTGATGTTGCTTGTTGCTGGTATAAATATGATATCGGGTTTACTTATCATTATTCTTGAACGAACAGGTGCTATTGGGTTGCTTAAAGCATTAGGCTCAAGCAATGAAAGCATACGGAAAATATTTCTGCTACAGTCGGCCTATATCATGTTTAAGGGGCTAATTTGGGGTACAGCCTTTGGGCTATTGGTATGCCTTGTGCAGAAGCATTTTGGGATAGCCAAGCTCGATGAACAGTTCTATTTCCTATCCGAGGTGCCAATAAATCTCAATATTGTCCACGTTCTTATTTTAAATGCAGTAGCATTTGTGGTTGGTATGGCTATGCTAGTGGTACCATCAATGGTTGTATCGCATATAAGTCCTGATAAGACCCTTAAGTTCGATTAGTCTAAACTATAAATAACCATAAGTATCGGCTAGGTAAGTTAAGTACCACGATAGGAAGAATGCTATCATTGGGGCAATAAGCCATACAATAAAGAACTTGCGCACTTCCGTTTTCTTGAAAATATTCTTTGGGCCTAATTTTGCAACGCCTATTCCGAGTATTGCGCCCACGTTAAGTTGCACTAAGGACGTTGGTATACCTTTAAATAACGATGCTCCCAATAGTAATGATGCTGAAATAAAAGCAATAACAACAGCCTCCACTTTACCAAAAAGGAATAGCTCTTTGCCAGTATTGCGCAATATTTTATCGCCAAATATTGAACTGCCTATTCCAAAACTTGGAGCAACCACCATTGTGGCCATTATCATAATCAGAGTTAAGATTCTACCAGAAGAGTTGTGTATTCCGAGTTCGTTCAATGTCATTGTGGTTAATGGGCCACTGGCGTTGGCCACGTTATTTGCACCAATGGAAAAAGCCACGTACATCGACATGCCGATAATTGCACCTTTAAGCATATAGTGTTCATTGAGTCGGGCAGAAATTGTATATCCTCTTCGGCGAATTGGCTTGTAAATATACTTGCCAATAAGAAAACATAGTGTAAATGATATTATTGGAAGTATAAACCAGGTTGGAATAACTTCAAAGAACAGTTTATGCGATGAAAACTCCTGGAAGTATAGTCCTGGTGCTACAACTGCTAATACTGTAGACTGACTGGTTGATTGAGGCACTCCAAAAAGGTTGGCAATTAATAGCGAGATGGCCACGGAGAAAAGAATAATGGACACCTGTGCGTAGTTCATTAAATCAGGATTAATTAACCCTTCTCCAACTGTCCTGGCGGTTGCCTTTCCAGCAATAATTGCCCCAAGAAAAACCATTAACCCAAATAGACCAGGAATTGCATTCTTTTTTAGGACGTTAGAGCCATAAGCAGCAGAAAATGATGGACCAGTGCCGCTACCACCCATAGTAATAGCTAGGAACATTGAAATTAGAAAGGGGATGATTAAATGGCTGAATATTAAGGCATCCATAGTCTTTGGGTTGGTTTAGTACTCTTGTGAGTTTGTACAAATATATGATATTGTTCCCTTTTTTATTTTGGAAGAAGAGAAGGTGTAATTGAAGTTGTATCGTAACTGTTTGTTTACTAGTTTGTTTTTGCTCTTAATTGTTATTGTTGATATTTATCAAAAAGGTCGATTTAAAATTATTCTTTCCTTTTTTTACTGTTGCAATGGGTTATTTCTACAATAAAGCCTAAATTTGTTTAACTCGAACGAAGTATTGGTTAATAACATAAAACCCCTCAGTATGAAAAAGTTCATTAAACGTTTAGCTTGGGCTATTCTTATTATTTTACTACTATTTATTGCGGCGGCAATAATTGTCCCAATAGTATTTAAGCCACAGTTGATGCAGATAGCAAAGACTGAAATCAATAAAAGTGTAAATGCTAAAGTTGAGTTCAACGACTTTCAGGTGTCGCTTATTAGAGGTTTTCCAAACCTTTACATTGGCCTTAAAGATTTAAGCGTTGTTGGTATCGATAGTTTTGCTAACGATACGCTTATGGCTTTCAAGGAGTTTAGCGTTAAGGTTAACTTGTGGAGCGTAATGGGTATGGAAAATATTGAGGTGAAATCTATTTTACTTGACCAAGCACGCTTAAAAGCAAGAATTACAAAGGATGGTAAGGTAAATTGGGATATTGCAAAGCCCTCCGATGTTCCCGAAACCGAGGTGGAGGATACTGCTGCAGGTTCGCCAATTAACACAAGGGTTGCTCTTAAAAAGTTTGAGATTAGGAATGCAAACATTGCCTATATCGATGATTCGTCCAATATGTCGGCTACAATAAGGAACTTTAACCTTCTGCTATCGGGCAATATGGGCATGAGCCAAACCGATTTAAATTTGAAAACATCTATTGAGGCGCTAAACTTTAAAATGGGTGGATTAAGTTACGTTAAGGATGCTGAACTTGAGTTCAACGCTACTGTTGGGGCTAATATGGATAGCGCTATTTATACTTTCAAGGAGAATAAATTCAGGATAAATCAACTTGCACTACTATTCGAGGGCGTTGTAAAAATGCCTGGTAGCGATATTGATATCGATGTTAAATTCAACACCCCAACAACAGACTTTAAGGCAATACTTTCAATGGTTCCTGCAGTTTACATGAAGGATTTTGCTGGGCTTAAAACATCGGGAAAGTTTGGTATAGATGGTTTTGTAAAAGGTGTAATGAGCGATGCAACATTGCCCAATGCTTCTATCGCCTTGTTTATTGAGAATGGTATGTTCCAGTACCCCGATTTACCTAAATCAGTAAACAATGTAAATGTTAGCACTAAGGTTTGGTTCGATGGTACTAATATGGATAACACTACCGTGAATGTTGATAAATTCCATTTGGAGTTAGGAAGTAACCCATTTGATGCTCGCATACATGTGGCCACTCCAATAAGCGATATGCAGGTTGATGGTAATATTACTGGAAAAATTGACTTTGCATCGTTGGCCGATGTTGTGCCGTTGGATAGCATGACCATCTCCGGAATACTTGATGTAAACCTTGATTTTGCTGGAAAGTTATCATATATTGAAAAAGAAGATTATGAGAAGTTTAAAGCCGATGGCTCATTGCGTTTAGCAAACTTTGTGTTTACTAGTAACGATTTACCCCAAGGATTTAAAATCACCGAAACAGTTCTAAATTTCTCCCCAAAATTCGTGGATTTAGCAAAGTTCGAAAGCCAAATTGGTAAGAGCGATTTGAAGATGAATGGTAGATTGGAGAACTTTATTCCTTTTGTTTTCAAGGACGAAACTGTTCGTGGGAATCTTAACATATCATCAAACTTATTTGATGCTAATGAATTCATAGGTGGTGAAAGCACCGAGGAGGAGGTTGTGGTTGAGGATACATCGGCAATGAGTGTAATTGAAGTGCCAAGGAATATCGACTTTAATATGAAGGCCAACTTTGCCCGTATTATCTACGATAAACTTGATATAACAAGCCTTAATGGTAATATCGATGTTAAGGATGGTATTGTAAATATGACCAACCTTGGTATGAATTTGCTCGAGGGCTCCATGGTTATGGGCGGAAGTTATAACTCACAGGATGTTAAGGCTCCAAAAACAGATTTTGATTTCAACATGAAGGGTATTGATATTCCTTCGGCATTCAAAGCATTCTCTTCGTTACAGAAGATGGCGCCTGCTGCAAAGGATATGACAGGGAAGGTGTCTACCCAGTTTAAGTTTAAATCTACACTGGATACTACTATGATGCCAGTAATGAATAGTATTGATGCATATGGTAATTTGCAGTCTAACGAAATTGGTTTTAAGGATTCCAAGGTATTTGGTAAGCTAGCCGACGTTTTAAAGAACGATAAGTTCCGAAACCCTTCGTTGAAAGATGTTAATATTAGTTTTAAAATAAAGGATGGAAGAGTTTATATTGAGCCTTTCGATACAAAGATTGTTGACACCAAGATGAATCTAGGAGGCGATATGGGCTTAGACCAAACCCTAAACTTTAAAGCAAAAATGACGATTCCTTCCAAGTATGTTGGTGCTGCAACCGATTTGGTTAGTAAACTGGCAGGAATCTCAGTGCCAAAACCCAATGAGGATGTAAAGTTGAACTTTAAGATTGGTGGTACAACCAGCAGTCCAGAGGTGGGTTTCGATAAAGGCGAGGCATCATCAGAAGCTAGTTCAACCACAAAAGAAATTGTAGGGCAGAAGGTTGATGAAGCCAAGGTTGAGGCTAAAAAACAGGCAAAAGAGCAGGCCGATAAGTTAATTGCCGATGCCGAGAAAGAGGCTGCAAAAATTAGGGAGGAAGCGGCTGTTCTTGCCGATAAAATAAGGGCAGAAGCAGAGGATCAGGCAAAGAAAACAGAGGCCGAAGGTAAAAAGAAAGGGCCTATTGCAGAGAGAGTTGCTAAGGAGGCTGCCAAGGAAATCCGAAAAAAAGGTGAGGCATCAGCACAAAAGGTAATTCAAGAAGCGGATGCTAAAGCGAATCAGATAATTGAGAAGGCTAAAGCGGAAGCGGCAAAACTTGACTAGTAAAAACAAAAACCCTCGCATTTGCGAGGGTTTTTGTTTATTACCTATTTTGATTTTGCTCTAAAGTATATTTGTAACGGAACTCCAGAGAAATTGAATGTTTCGCGTAGTTTGTTTTCCATGTAACGCTTGTATGGCTCGCGGATATACTGGGGTAGGTTGCAGAAAAATGCAAACGAGGGGGTCTGTGTTGGCAGTTGAGTTACATATTTAATCTTAATGTATTTACCCTTGTATGCCGGTGGCTGCTGAATTTCGAGAGCAGTTTGCAAGAATTCATTCAACTTCGATGTGGCAATTTTTTTCTTGCGGTTTTGGTAAACCTCTGTAACTGTCTCAAGAACCTTGTGAATTCGCTGCTTGGTTAATGCAGATGCAAAAACAATTGGTACATCCTGGAATGGAGCAATTCTCTCCTTAATCAGGTTGGTGTACTCAACGGTAGTTTTGTTATCCTTTTCAACCAAATCCCACTTGTTAACAACAATAACAACACCCTTTTTATTCTTTACGATTAGGTTGAAGATATTCAAATCCTGACCCTCTAGCCCAAGTGTGGCATCGAGCAGAAGCAGGCAAACATCGGAACTCTCAATTGTACGGATTGAGCGCATCACGGAGTAGAACTCCAAGTCCTCGTGAACCTTTGTTTTGCGACGTAAACCAGCAGTATCAACAATTATGAAGTTATGCCCAAACTTATTGTAATGCGTATCAACGGCATCGCGGGTCGTACCTGCAATTGGAGTAACAATGTTACGCTCCTCACCAATAAGCGCATTTATAAGTGACGATTTTCCGACATTTGGTCTTCCAACAAAAGCTATTTTTGGAATATTTAAATCCTTTTCTTCCTCTGGTTCATTTTCGAAATCTTTAACTACTTCATCGAGTAAATCACCAGTTCCAGAACCACTAATTGACGATATACAGAATGGCTGTCCAAGTCCAAAACGGTAGAACTCGTTTGCATCGTAGAGCAAGTCGTTGTTGTCGACCTTATTGGCAACAAGGAAAACTTTTTTCTTCGATCTACGAAGAATCTCTGCTACTGCCTGGTCCATATCGGTAATGCCAACCTTAACGTCAACAAGGAATAGAATTGTATCCGCTTCCTCAATGGCTAGTTTTACCTGTTTACGGATTTCCTCCTCAAAAATATCGTCGGAATTAACCACGTAACCGCCCGTATCAACAACGGAGAATTCTATTCCGTTCCAGTCGCACTTGCCGTAAATTCTATCGCGGGTAACACCAGCTACCTCGTCAACAATGGCATGTCGCCCAGCAACTAAGCGATTGAAGAATGTTGATTTTCCAACATTCGGGCGGCCTACTATTGCTACTATATTTCCCATAATTAGTTTAAAGTTTAATTTCAGAACTCAGACGCTAGATCTTAGATTTCAGACCTTGTTTTATCTGATGTCTTGTGTCTAGAATCTTAGTTCTTCTATGAATTATACCCAAAGCGTTTTAGCTTTTTGTCGTCGTTGCGCCAGTTGGGGTCAACTTTAACATAGAGCTCAAGAAAAACCTTCTTTTCTAAGAACTTTTCCAAGTCTAAACGTGCTTCGGTACCTACCTTTTTGAGCATTTTACCTTGATGTCCAATCACAATGGATTTTTGCGATTCTCTATCAACATAGATGATTGCTCTAATTCTATCAATTCTGGATTCCTCGTTGTACTCCTCAATATCAACCTCAACGGAGTAAGGAATTTCCTTTTGATAGGCGGTTAGAATTTTTTCGCGAATAATCTCCGATGCAAAGAACCTCAGAGTTTTATCGGTAAGAGTATCCTTTGGGAAAAACTCAGGGCCTTCGGGCAATTGTTCGCTAACCATTTTAATTAGCGCCTCGGTGTTAAACTTATGCAACGCCGATATGGGCAGAATTCTTGCCTCTGGTATAATTTCAGCCCACTGAGCAACCAGCGCAGCAACCTTATCTTGTTCCGATAAATCGACCTTGTTGATTGCAAGAATAATTGGAGTGCCAAGTTGCTTAAGTCTATTCAAAAACTCCTCGTTTTTATTGGGAGTTTCAACTGTATCGGTGATGTATAGGATAACATCGGCATCCTCTAGCGCCGATTCCACAAACTTCATCATTGCCGATTGCAGTTTGTAGGCTGGCTTAAGAATACCTGGAGTATCGGAGTAAACTATCTGGAAATCCTCGCCATTCACAATACCCATAATCCGATGACGGGTGGTTTGCGCTTTGCTGGTGATAATGGATAGTCTTTCTCCCACCAAAGCATTCATTAGCGTTGATTTACCAACGTTTGGATTTCCAATTATATTTACGAAACCTGAACGATGTGCCATTTCTTAGATTCTAGATATTAGACATAAGATATTAGAAAAATAATCTAAATAGATTAGAATCTATTCATTTTGAGCATATTCACTTCTTTTTGTGTGAGGAATCGCCATTTGCCACGGGGTAAATTTTTCTTGGTTAACCCAGCAAAATAAACTCTATCGAGTTTTACAACCCTGTAGAAAAGCGATTCGAATATGCGGCGTACAACGCGGTTTTGTCCTGTGTGAATTTCAACTCCAACCTCGGTGCCATTGCTCTCCTCGGTGTAGTCAATTGAATCAACCTTAAGAATTTCACCATCAACCTCAACGCCCTGGCTTATTTTCTCCATATCCTCAGCCGATACCTTTTTGTCGAGCTCTACATGGTAAATCTTTTTCTTCATAAAGCTAGGGTGAGTCAACTTCTTGGTCATCTCGCCGTCGTTGGTAAGGAGTAGAACGCCTGTACTGTTTCTGTCCAAGCGGCCAACAGGGTAAACGCGCTCCTCGCAAGCACCATCAATTAGTTCCATTACGGTGCGTTTTGCGTGAGGGTCCTCAACTGTTGTTACGTAATCCTTTGGCTTGTTTAAAAGGATGTAAACCTTACGTTCAGCATCAAGAGTTTTGCCCTTGTAGCAGATTTCGTCGTTAGGGTTAACCCTTGTTCCTAGTTGGGTGATAACTTCGCCATTTACGGAGATTAATCCGTTCTGAATCATCTCATCGGCCTCGCGACGACTGCAAAGTCCAGAGTTGGCAACATATTTATTCAAACGAATTAGGCCATCGTCCTCCCTTTCAGTTTTTTCTGCTTTTGCCGATTCTCTTCTGGGTTTTGATGTTGATGTAAATTCGTCGTCGTTTTTCTTTTTGAAAGTTCTCGATTTGTATCCCGATGCATTATCGGAATCCTCGTAGCGTTTGGGTTTCGATTCAAACCTGTCGCTACGCTCCTTGCGGTCGCCAGATTTCTCGAAACGACTTGGTTTAGCCCCAAATCTATCGCTACGTTCTCTGGTCTCCTCGTTGCTTCTAGAGCCAAAACGACTCTTAGCGCTTGAGCGTTCCTCGCCTCTATCAGTACGGCTAGGTTTTTCGGCGAAACGACTTTTGCTTGGGCGCTCGCCTCTATCTTCTGTGCGGTAGGGGCGTGCGTTATATCCACCAATATTTGTAGGCTCGTCTTTATCCTCAAAACGGCTAGGTTTTGCTGAAAAACCTTCTTTCTTTGGACGTTCTTCACGTTCCTCGGAGCGTTTTTTAGAAGGACGTTCACTTCTCTCTTCGCTTTCAGATGCGTTGTCCCTATCATCGGGAGCAAAACGATTCCTGAAAGGAACTTCCTCGGTGTTTTTAATCTTTAATGTTCTTGGCTTATAGCTGCTTTCTCCACCTTGCTTTTCGTCATTTCTAGATTTGCTTGGCTTGTCAGATGATTTCTCTTTTGGAGTATAGCTTCGCTTTTTGGTAGGTTCCTCAGCGTTATCAGCAACGTGAGGTTTAGTG
>CAZTVB010000072.1:0-9310 GCA_964616315.1 uncultured Rikenellaceae bacterium | reverse complement strand
ATTCAAAACAACTCATCAATTAAATTGCGCTTGATTTATTAAATTAATTAACCAACCTAAACTTTTATTTACAATGAAAACAAAAAAACTGCTTAGCCTAGCATTTTTAGCATTATTTGCAGGCGTAATTTTTCAAGGATGTTCAAAAGATGAAGATCTTACAACTACAGACAACCAAACACAGTGGACCGTTCGTCCGATTTTGCAACATTGGATAATAGACCTGCCGAGGTGATTGCTAGTTCTATGGTTACAGGGAAGGATGCTACGCCTATTGCTTTGGACGAAAACACACCAAAAGGTGCAAAGTATGCATTAGTTATTGGAATTTCCGACTACTCCGGAACCTCTAACGATCTTACATACTGCGATGATGATGCTACCGATTGGAAAGCTCGCTTACAAAAAGAAGGTTACTCTGTAACATCATTGTTAGACAGAAGCGCAACTAAAAGTGCCATCCAATCTGCCCTTGCCACTCTTGCAAGCAAAGCAATTGCTGGTAACGAAATTACCTTTGTATACTCTGGTCACGGAAGTAGCGGAAATATTGTTACAACTGATTTATACTATATAAGCAGTTCTTATTTCAAAACAACATTTGCTAACGCTAAGAGCACTAAAATGTTCTTTACATTTGATGCTTGCCAAATTGGCGCAATGAAAACAGCCCTTACCGCAACAGGTAGAATAATTGCAGTTGCTTCTAATACCACAGTTTACTCATATGATGGCGATGCTACAATGAAAAATGGCGTTTTCACATACTACCAAATGAAAGGTTTTGATTCAATGGGTTATGTTTACGTTGAAAATGATTGTAGTTACGCTTGTACCCAAATGAAATCCTGGGCTTCATCAAATGGTGTAACAGTTGCTCCTTCTTACCAAGACTCTTACTCTGGAAGCTTTGATTTATAATACTTGACAAGCTTAAAGTAAATAAACCCCGCTAAAGCGGGGTTTATTTTTGCATTTTATACGGAGGAAGCTGTTGTTTGTTGGCTCTTATCTGTATTTCGTCTTTAAATCAATGTTAGACTTGACTTTTATATCTGAATAGTTGAAATTTGAACCGTTAACATTTTTATTAACCAAACCAAAAACATAAAAACTATGAGAACACAAAAATGGGTAAAACTAGCATTTGTTGCTTTAATGGCGGGAGTAATTTTTCAGAGTTGCTCAAAGGAAGATGAAATAGTTCAGCAAGAAGAACAAACGTTTAGTGTGCGTCCAGATTTTGCAACTGTTGACAACAGACCTACAGAGGTTATTGCGATGTTTAAGGTTACTGATAAAGACGCTCTACCTGTTGAATTAGACAAAAACGCAGCAAAAGGTTCAAAAATAGCCCTAGTTATTGGCATTTCAGATTATTCTGGCACATCAAATGATCTTCAGTACTGTGATGACGATGCAACAGATTGGAAAGCACGTTTACAGGCCGAAGGCTACTCAGTAACAGCTTTAATTGACCTAAATGCAACCAAGGCAAACATAGAAGCCGCTATTAACACATTAGCAAGCCAATCTGTTGCTGGAAACGAAATAGCTTTTGTTTACTCTGGCCACGGAAGCAAAGGAAACATTGTAACCTCTGACCTATATTATATCAGCAGCACTTGGTTCAAAACAAAATTTGCCAATGCAACCAGCACAAAAATGATGTTCAGCTTTGATGCTTGCCAAATTGGTGCAATGGCTACTGCTCTTAATGCAAACGGTAGAGTTATTGCCGTTGCATCTAACACCTCTGTATACTCCTACGATGGAGATGCTACAATGAAAAATGGCGTTTTCACATACTACCAAATGAAAGGTTTTGACACAATGGGCTACATCTATGCTGAGCCTGACTTCCAATACGCTTGCGACCAAATGAAAGCTTGGGCTAACGCTAAAAAACCCAAACTAAGGGTTGCTCCTTCTTATGTAGATTCCTACTCAGGAAGTTTCGATTTATAATATTTAACAAGTCAAGCCAAGATGCTACCCTTTACGGATAGCATCTTTTTTTATTTCCAATTGACAAGCATATTGATTTTCAGTATATTTATTCCCAGTCACTAAACACAATAACCCATGAGAACATCTTTAGGAATTACAATCCTTCTCCTAACAATTTTATTGGCCTGTAAGCAAAACAATAAAACAATTGACGAACAGCAACTTTTGGGTACATGGGAAACCATTGAGGGTTTTGACTTTGAAGAAGTTTCCTTTAGCATAGAGGAGGATACTAAATCCGTTAACCTTGTATTTGGGCAACGGGCAAGCCTTGGAAACTGGAAGATTGATAACGGATGCTTAATCATTGAAGAGCCTTACGACACAATCTGTTTTAGTGAGGTTCAGTTTTCGTCCGATACTTTATTCCTAATACAAAAAAATGGGCAAAACTCAGTTTTTATCCGAAAAAACATTGAAAAATGCAACGCCTCTGATATGCTGAAAACCTTAAAGAATATCTCAAAAGTTGATTTCTCCGAAGTTTCCGATACAATTATTGAAGGCGGAATAAAAGCCAACTATATGCTTATTCAAATTGAGGTTAATAAAGATTTTTCCGTTTTAGGAAACACCATTAAACCAATGGTTGAAGAACTACCCAATATTGGTTTTGAACTAGATAACGAGCTAATTACAGAAACTCAAACAGGTTACTTCCACAATTCATATAGGTTGATAATTACAAATCGCTATATGTCACCATTGCCAAATTCCGTGGCTACTCAAGCCGAATATGATGAAAACGGTATCTACGAAATCATCATTATCTGCTACTGCAACTAATCTTACAACAAACTACTTTCTGCCAAAGTCTGCAGGAATCTCACCCCAAACTGGTGTTTCCCATTTTAAAATTGGGTTCTCCCATTTATTTGTTCTGAGCCAAGTTTCGGCTCGTTCAATCAGCTCAAAGATTATTGCATTACGAGGCGTTAATGCCAATTTAGTGTTGGCTTGCTTACGGCGAACCCAGGCAATTGCGGTAACAGAATCGGTGTAAACGGGAATTTTGCTCCCTTGCTTTTGCAGAAAAGCCAATCCGTGAACTATTGCAAGAAACTCTCCTATATTATTTGTCCCATCAAAAAATGGACCCTGCCTAAATATCTCCTTACCGCTATGCGCATCAACTCCCCGGTACTCCATATCGCCAGTGGCAGTATTCCATGCAGCATCAACAGCCAACGATGGATATACGGGCTTTAGAGCAGCACTTCCTATTCGTAAATTAGAACTTTGCGCTGAATTCAACTTCATATACCTGCCATAGCCTAGGCTAAATGCTTTTTCGGCAGTATCCTTTGTTGGAAAACCCTTAAATTTAGCATTTTCAAATCCCTTTATCTGCTCCTGACATTTTCCCCAATCGTCATAAACACCCGGAGTATGCCCAGTCCAAACCACATAAAAATTGTTTTTCTTTGTCATAAATGCAGATAAGGTTAAAATTTATTCAAAGTCTGGATAAAGTAGATAGTTCTTTCTGATTTTCTTATACTTTTCCTTATCGGGTTGCCACGACTCACGAATTGCCTCTGCACTCAAGCCATCCTCTATTTGCTTGCGAAGCAATGGCGTACCGGCTAAATTCCTAAAGAAATTGTTAAAGAATTTTTCCTTATTTGGGTAAGTTCTATAAGTGTAAATAAGCCATTCTAGGTTAATGGATTTTCTTCCAATAAAATAATCAACTGAAAAGTCCCTTAAATCGACACCATAACAAGTTTTCCCCTTGTAAGGAGGATTTACACTTGCACCAACTTTCTCTACAGGTTTAAATTTAAATTGTTTTTGAGGATAACTAGGATACCCAAACACCTGAAAAGGAAAATCTGTCCCTCTACCGACACTTACTGTGGTTCCTTCAAAAAATCCTAGCGAAGGGTAAAGCAAAACCGATAGTTGATTAGGTAGATTAGGAGAGGGTTTAACGGGCAAAGTATAAGTTTGACTATGTGTATAACCCGCACAAGGTATGACTTCCAATGCACATTTTACTTTTCCTGCAAGCCACTCTTCTCCGTTAATCATTTGTGCAAACTCCCCTACGGTAAGCCCATGAACAAGAGGCACGGGATGCATTCCAACAAATGATGTGTTTTTCAAGTCAAGCACTGGTCCATCAACGTAAAACCCATTGGGGTTAGGCCTATCCAACACTATTAGAGGAATATTATTCTCGGCGCACGCCTCCATAACATAATGCATGGTGGAGATATAAGTGTAAAAACGAACCCCAACATCCTGTAAATCAAAAATTACAACATCAACATCCTGTAAGTTTTCTGATCTTGGCTTTTTGTTTCCTCCGTAAAGCGAAACAACTGGAAGTCCTGTTTTAGTATCGGTATGACTGTTGATTAACTCCCCTGCCTCAATATTTCCTCGAAATCCGTGTTCGGGGCAAAATATCTTTTTAATATTTACATTTAACGACAGAAGGGTATCGACCAAATGCTTTCCACCTAACAATGATGTATGGTTTGCAACTATAGCAACATTCTTATTCTGAATTTTGGGTAAATATAGCTCAACACGCTCCGCTCCCACCAATACTTTTTTGCATTCATCCTGCGAAGATGCAAAGAAAGGACAAAACACAACTACGAAAACATACAATAAACACCTCATCTATAGTACAATAAATTATTTCAACAATTCCTCAAAGTTTACGCCAAAATTAAAAAGTAATGCTAAGGTAAATATTTTTAGATATTTCTGTGATAATAAAAAACGAAAAGGGTGGAAAAACATCCACCCTCGTCATATAATACAATCAACACTATAATGTTCGTCCAGGATATTGTTTTAAAGCAACCTCAAGGCACTCCATTGCTTTCTTTAAATCGTCGGTATTCAAAACGTAAGCTATGCGCACCTCGTTCTTACCAAGTCCTTTTGTTGAGTAAAACCCAGTTGCAGGGGCAAGCATTACGGTTTGGTTATTGTACTCAAAACTATCCAACAACCATTGTGCAAACTTATCGCTATCGTCAATTGGAAGTTTAACAACGGTATAGAAGGCACCTTTTGGTTTTGGACAGTAAACGCCATCCATTCTATTAAGCGCAGCAACCATAAAGTCTCTACGCTTGATATACTCATCATAAACCTCTTTAAAGTACTCTTTTGGCGTATTCAAAGCAGCTTCAGCAGCAATTTGTCCGAACGAGGGAGGAGACAAACGAGCCTGTGCAAACTTCATTGCAGCAGCATAAACCTCTTTGTTTTTAGTGATTAAAGCTCCTATACGAACACCACACATGCTATAACGCTTGGATACCGAATCCATAAGAATAACGTTGTTCTCCAGACCTGGTAGCAACATTGCAGAAAAATGTTCATTACCATCGTAACAGAACTCACGGTAAACCTCATCGGAGAATAGGAACAAATCGTACTTCTTAACAATAGAGGCAAGTTGCTCCAATTCCTCTTTGGAATATAAATAACCTGTAGGGTTATTAGGGTTACAAATTACAATACCCTTTGTTTTTGGAGTAATAAGCTTTTCGAATTCAGAAACAGCTGGTAAAGCAAAATCGTTTTTAATTGACGATACAATTGGCTTAACCACAACGCCTGCCTGCATAGCAAAACTATTGTAGTTTGCATAGAAAGGTTCAGGAATAATAACCTCGTCGCCAGGGTTTAAACACGTCATAAATCCAATGGTAATAGCCTCAGAACCTCCATTGGTTATAATGATATCGTTATGGGTGATATCAATTCCAATACCCTTATAGTAATTGGCTAAGCCTTTACGGTAACTCTCTATTCCAGCGGAATGGCTATACTCAACCACTTTTAAGTCGCACTTGTGGATTGCATCCATAGCAACCTGTGGAGTAGGAATATCGGGCTGACCAATGTTAAGGTGATAAACCTTACGGCCTTTTTTCTTTGCCTCCTCGGCAAAGGGCACTAATTTACGGATTGGTGAAGCTGGCATTGCCACACCTTTTTCTGATATTTTTGGCATTGATATAAGTTTGAATTTATTGCTGACTTTGACTTGCGGTTTCTTGCAATGGTTTAATATCACCCTTAATGGTTAAGAATACAGGGCTACTCTTAGCATTAGAGAAAACTCTTATACTTTTATTAAAAGGACCAACTATTGCGGTGTTGTACTTAACTGTTAAAGTACCTTTTTCGCCTGGTTTAATTGGTTCTTTTGCCCATTCCACCACAGTGCATCCGCACGATGCTGCAACGTTAGTTAGTAACAATGGCACCTTACCAGTGTTTGTAAATTCGAAATTGCGAGTTCCCTCTGAGTTCTGAGTTATTACACCATAATCAATCTCTGTTGATTTAAAAGTTATTTCGGGCAAATCGGCATTTACTGCTTCATTGGTTTGAGCAAATGCACTTAGTGTAATTGATGCAACTACTGCTAAGGTTAATAGTATTTTTTTCATAGCGGTACAATTTAAAAATTATGCAAACCTATATATTTTTTCAAAGGATTATGATGATATAAAGCAGATATTCTTAAAATGAAAATTTATTTTTCAATACTCTGGTTTTAGTAACTGCTTTTCCCTTTAACTACCACTTCAATAATTTCACGCATAATGGTATTTTCAATACGTTTTGTTGCTTCGGCGTAAGCATTCCTGCCTGCCATTTCAATATCGAAGTGTGAGCCTAAAACTCTATCCAAGGTTTTACGGTAAACCTCAATTCCATCTATACTCCTAACCGAGACTGTTGCCGATAAGGCCGCTTGCTTATAACCATTAGATTCCGAAATTTGAACAGTTGAAGCATCGATACTTATAACATAATCGGCTTCGTTCGGTTTTTCAACAATTGGCATCGATGATTCCACCAACTTACGCTTAACAGCCTCTGCAAGTATATTACTCGTAGTTATATTTCCAATATTTTTTTCAATGGATTGAATGGCAAACACAGGTTTAATAATATTCACATCTACCTCAAAAGTTGGAACATTGAAACGAGCAAGCACTTTTCTGATAGTAAAATCTGTTGTAGCCTCGCTAACAATAGCCTCAAAATCCAAATTAACCTTAAACTTCTCGGTTGGTTTTGATGAGCGAACTGCATCAATACCAAATCCTGCATAACCATTAGTTTCTGTTGTGGATTTATTCTGGGTTATGGGCTTTTCGGTATAGCTGGCTTTAAGAGGAATACCCTTTTGCGATGTGGATTGATTAAAGTTTACCAAGAACCGCAATTCGTTTTGTTGAATAGCCTTTCCCGTTTTAACCTTCAACTCCCGTGGCCCTGTTATGGCAATTTTATTGAGCGTTGTTGATATGGATTGAATTATCTCATTTCCAAGGAAAATATCCTTTCCGTTGTAGTTTGCCATTATGGTTTCTGCAAAGTACGGTTTAATGGGTTCCAATGCTTTTACCAGAAGTACCAGTGCAACCCGAACCTCTCCTTCCGCTATATTTTGCAGAGCCTTATCGTAAAAATCAAGTGCTTTGGCTGCTGCTTTCTGCTTCTTCTCGTCGGTAATTTTTCGGTACGTATCCTTCGAAAGTCTGAAATAAATCCAGTAGGTTGATGCATCCTCCCAAGTTTCAACTACCTCGTAACCCTCAAGTTCCTTTTGGGCATCGGCCTTTATGGTTGATGAGTAATCCTCAAAGAAACGTTGCTGCGATTCGAAAGCGCTTAATACTGAATTAGAGGATATATTGATGGAGATATCGCTAGCCAAATCGGCCAGGGCGTTCTGTTTGGCAGTTTGCATGTAGCCATTGGCATCGTTGGTTTTCCTTGCAGAGCCAATCCCTACATAGTACATTTGCGAGGTTGGGCGAGCCTGAACCCATTTAGGCGACACCGGCAATTCCGCCGTTTTCTTTGAGCCGCCACAGCCCAATAGCGTTACAGCCGCTAACAAAATTAAAAATTGGTTACGCATATTACTGTTCTGGGTTATATCGGTTTACTTTCTGGGCTACTTTTGTAGCTATTTCGGTAATAGACTTATCGGTTAACTGCGCTACAGGGGTAATGTCGCGTTTCCCATTCAACAGTTTTCTTAAGTTTGAAACCTCGTTAGGGGTGTCGGAAACATAATCTTTCTGGGAGTCTTTACTTATTCGTTCCCAGTAGCCTGGCACTAACTTATCGGTATTTCCATCAAAAGTCGCATAATTAACCTCATCTTCAAACACTTCGCGGGCAACATCCGAAACCATAACTGCACCTGTTTCAACGGAGGTTAACTGATATTTAAGCGAAATGGCCGAAACATTTTTACCGCTATAGGTGAAGTATATAACTTTTTTATATGAAACATTCTTCTCCTCCAATCCTGTTTCCTTATTCTTGGTAATAGTTACCTCTTTTAAATAGCCCCGCTTCTCGGTTCTTTCAATTTTACCAGTAGCCTGTTTAAACTCCACAACCGTTGCTGAAAACATCGCATTAGCTGCCAAAATTTTGCCAATTTGAATGTTTGAGCCAACCTCAATACTTCTCTTTTGCTCCTCTAGTATTTTCTGGGTGCTCTCTGTATCCACAACCTTAACAAAAGGATTGTTTAAAGAATTCAATTTAGACACTACAACTCCTTGTATCCTTGCAGCAACCTCGTGCGAACCATCCTGATACTTAAAATCATCAATTTTTATTGTGATTAATGCCTTTAGAAGAGCCTCCTCCCTTAACTCCTTGGAATCCTTGTAACCATTATGCTCCTTAATTATTTTCTCGAAATTAGCATAAGCTTTTCGGTTCATACCACTGGTCATATACTCCTTTCCTTGCCTATAAAGTGGCTCACACTTGGAAACCTTCATCATTTCTTGAACATTTCCATAGCCAGGCTCAATGGTTTCAATCTCCTTTAATATCGATTCGGATTGTGTAAACTTTTCTGCATCGAGTAATGTTTGAGCCTCGGAGTAAATCTTCTCAATATACTTTGGTTTTGCATCGTTAAAGTAATCGGTAGTCCTATCGGAAACGGATAATTCCACACCAACTGCACTTGCTCTATTTTTAAAGTTGATAATGTCTAAATAACCATAAACAGTCTCTTTTAATCCATCGGTTTCATAAGCCTTCATCATCTTCAGGGTTTTTTCGTCGATAGTTTTTTGCCCAGTACGTTTTAAGCCCACCAAAGCGTCAATATTATCGCGTTTAGAAGCTAGAGAGCGCATGTACGACTCTGCCGCGGGTTCCCACATTCCTGCCTGCTCGTATTTATCTCCACGCTTTGCGTACTTTTTAGAGGCGCAACCCTCAAATCCAAAAATTAAAGCTGAAATAATTAAAAAGAGTAAAAGTCGCTTCATAT
>CAZTVB010000071.1:0-9334 GCA_964616315.1 uncultured Rikenellaceae bacterium | reverse complement strand
AGCGCGGTGTTGAATTCTTGCTGTGACATATGTTTTTGTTTTTAGTTAGACTAATTATAAATAAACTGTTTATGCAAATTTAGATTAAGTCTAAACAAAAAACAAGGGAAGTGTAATTGATAAATATCTATTGTAGAATTGTTCTAAATAAAAAGCGGCTTGAACTGCTTTGTTGGTTTGGTGTTTATGAATATTGTATAAATTACGTCTAAATAAAAAAATCCTGCTATCGGCAGGATTTTTTAAAATTTAAAAAGAAAAAGCTTATCGAACCATTGTGGGGTCTATTTTACCGAATGCTTTAATTAAGTCTTGAGCAGAGGAAACAAAGGTTACCTTAGGTGGTACTGTTATTTCCTCAAAAACATGCCCTGTGGCAATAATTTCCACTTTTGGCAACTCCTTTGCAAATATCTCAATAACCTCTTCGGGTGTTGTATTTACAAATGAGTAGAATGATGTGAAAATCATTTTGCACTTCAACTCCTTGGTTGCTTTAATTACATCTTCAATAGGAGTCGATTGGCCCAGATAAATTGTTTTGTAGCCCGCATTTTTGGCTACATAGGCAAAGTAGAGCAAGCCCATATCGTGGAATTCTCCTTCGGGAAGGAAGAATATTATTGGGCTAGATTTTCCCACATCGGGCTTCATGCTTGTTTTGTATATGTAGCTAATGTGATTGCGTACCACGTTGCTAGCAAAATGCTCGTGTGCGGTTGATATTGCACCTGTTTGCCATAAATCGCCAAGTCGTTTCAAGAATGGCAAAACCAGTGATTCAAACGCATACTCGTTGCCATGCTTGTTCGCACTTTCAACTATTGGTTGAAGAATTGCTGCCTCATTGAATTCTAGCGTAGCGGAAACAAGCGGTTCAATATTGTTGTTTCCCAACTTATAGTCGGTAACAAACTTTGATGCTAGGTCGGAGAGTTCATCGAGCGACAAATTTGCCAATTTGCTAATTCTAAAACCGCGTTTTAGTAAAAGCGATATATTGATGATGAAACGAACATCATCATCGTTATACCTTCTGATGTTGGTGTCGGTTCTGTTCGGAGAAAAAATTGTATAACGTTTCTCCCACATTCTAATGGTAGCGGCTTTTATACCAGAAAGCAACTCCATTTGTTTAATTGAGTATTGAGCCATATAATGTAATTTAACTACTGTTGTTCAATAGTATAACGAAATTGTTGTAAAAAGGTTTAACGGCTGTTGGGTTGGTTACAACTTGCGTATAAGCATTAAACCGTCGCGTAATGGAAGCAGAATGTTTTCAACACGCTCGTCGTTCTGCACGGTATTGTTGAATTTTAGGATTTCCAAAGTTTGAACATCTGTTGAGTTTTTATCCAAAACCTTGCCGTTCCATAGCACATTATCGGCTATAATGTAACCTCCATTTTTGACAAAAGGAAATATTAGGTTGTAGTATTCTGTGTACTCTCTCTTGTCGCCATCGATAAACACTAAATCGTATGAGTTCCCAAGGTTTGGAATGATTTGACAAGCGTCGCCAAAATGTGGATTAACCTTATGTGAAACACTCGCTTTATTAAGGAATGCTAAAATTGTGTCGTGGAGTTCATCGTTTACCTCAATGGTGTCGATAATTGAATTTTCGGGTAATGCTTTTGCCATGCAAATTGTGGCAAATCCTGTAAAAGTTCCAATTTCCAGTACTCTTTGGGGCTTTAGCATAAGGCAAATGAACTCTAAGAATTTGCCCTGTATTTCACCGCTTAGCATTCTGGGGTTGAATTCAGTAAGATGAGTATGCCTAATTAACTCCTGAAGCACCTCGTCGATAGGTGTTGTGTGATTTAGCAAGTACTGCTCCAAATCGTTATTTGAACTAATCATCTTTTTACCTATATATTAATGTGGATAGGAGGTTTGGGGCTAAAATTTCGTTGGCAACTTCCATAATATCGGCGGCAGAAATATTCTCAATTTGATTGATAACCGTACTTAAGTCGTCGGGCTGTTCGTAAACCAAGTAACTTTTTGCTGCCGAAAGCATTATGCTCTCATTACTTTCGGTTGCAATGGCCATTTGCCCAATTAGTTGACGTTTTGCTTTAAAGAGTTGCATTACACCCAACCGCTGCACTCTAATTTTTTCAAGTTCTTTTAGAACTAATTTATATGCCTTATCGAGGTTATCCTTATCGGTACCAAAGTATATTGTAAATAGTCCAGTATCGGTATATGGTGTATACATCGACTCAGTGTTGTAGGCATATCCATGTTTCTCCCTTAATGCTAGATTTAGCCTTGAGTTTGAGCCCGGGCCACCAAGAATATTGTTCAACAAATGCATTGCAATACGCTTAGGATTGTGTAAATCGTAAGCCACTGTACCTAAAATGCAATGGGTTTGATATGTTGATTTATTTAAACTTTTAGATTTTGGATGATAAATATTAATAGGAGTTCTTGGAATCTTACGGTAATTACTACTAATCCAGCCTAAATTCCGTTCGGCTAGTTTTTTAACTCTACTGAAAGGGATATCGCCAACCGAGCAAAAAATCATCTGGTCGGTATTGTAACTCCGAGCAATAAATTCGTTTATATTTTTTCGTGTGAATTTTTTTAGATGACGTTTTGTGCCCAAAATATTTCTACCGAATGGATGACCCTCGTAAATTAGGTCTTCAAAATCGTCGTATATTAGCTCTGAAGGGCTATCCTTATAGGAGTTTATTTCATCAATAATGATATCTTTTTCTTTGATAATTTCTTTCTCTGGGAAAGTTGAGCGAAAAACGATGTCCGATAGCAATTCGAAGGCTCTGCTGTAATCATCCTTAAGGAATGAGGCATGTACAACGGTTTCCTCCTTAGTTGTGTACGCATTAAGTTCGCCGCCAACATCCTCGAGCCTGCTCATGATGTGGTATGCGCGGCGTTTTTTTGTACCCTTAAAAATAACGTGCTCAATAAAATGGGCCATTCCATGTTCATGCTCCAACTCATCGCGAGTACCAGCATTTACCATAATGCAACAATATGCCACAGGTGAATTAACACGCTTGTGTACTACTCTAATGCCATTATTTAAGGAGTGAATCTCGAAATCCATTAATGCAATTTAAACTACAAAGCTATTTAAATGTTAGGAAGGAACAAAAATATATTTTTTTATTTTCATAAGGGTTTCATTTATAGTGGGCTGAATGAAAAGTGTAAAAAAAATCTTCAAAATTGATTAATAGGTTTTGGAGTAAAACAAAAATCATATATATTTGCACCGCAATTAAGCGCTGGTGCCATAGCTCAGTTGGTAGAGCAAAGGACTGAAAATCCTTGTGTCCCCGGTTCGATTCCTGGTGGCACCACAGCCCTCGAAGAAATTCGGGGGCTTTTTATTTTATACAATCTATGCATTTGGTTGTTAAACAGAAAAGGCTTCCCAATTATTTTGAAAAGCCTTTCTGATATATGAGAATACGATTAATGCTTTAGTGTATCGGGTAGTTCTTGCCTGAAAATTAATTTTTCGTTCATAATTTGGTCGTAGGCATCGGCATTTAAAATGGTAATAATTCGGAATACCGAGTCTAAAAAGAAGAGGTTTTCGCTCTCAATGATTTCCCCTGTGTTATTCTTAATAAGATACTTATGAAGAATTGTATAGCCTAGGAATTCTCCCTTGTTTTGCTCGAGTAGATTTGATAAACTGTCGAGTTTCTCCTGGCTAGGATTTGCCTTGGCTTTCTCCTCCTCAATTAAGTTGTAAAGATGATATGTTTTGTTGCTTCGTTGGTAGCGAGGGGTTAATTCTCCAAAATCAACAGGTTTGTAGCCGGGGTACTCGGAGGGCTTTGAACCCATCCAGTTATCTATACTTTCCTTTGCTTTATCGGATGGTGTAGCTTCGCTTTTTGGGGATGAAGTATTGCAGGCCGATAAGCCTATTAAAGCAGAAGCAAGCAATACAAGGATGTTTCTTTTCATGGCTAAAGAATGTTTGATTCTTGCTAAAGTTACAAGAAAAAAGAGAAAAACACCAACTCATAAAACTAAAAAAGGGGAGTAACCTCCCCTTTTAACACTATTTTTTGCTTAGTTCTGCGTAATGCTTGTAAAATCTTGGGATAACCTCAATTCCATTGAAGAATTGTTCCAAAGGATAGTTCTCGTTTGGCGAGTGAATGGCATCGGCCTCCAATCCAAACCCTAACAATATAGACTTAGTGCCAAGAACTTGCTCAAATGTGCTGATAATTGGAATACTACCACCACTGCGGAAAGGAACTGGTTTCTTACCGTAAACTTCCTCTATTGCTTTGCTGGCAGCCATATAACCTGCTGTATTGGTTGGAGCAACATAACCCTGACCTCCGTGGTGTGGAGTAACCTTTACCTTAACATACTTTGGTGCAATCGATTCAAAGTGTTTTTGGAATAGTTCGGCAATCTTATGGTGTTCCTGGTTGGGAACTAAACGCATAGAGATTTTAGCATTAGCTTTTGAAGGTAGAACTGTTTTTGCTCCTTCGCCAATGTAACCGCTCCATATTCCATTTACATCCAAGGTTGGACGAATTCCAGTGCGCTCCATTGTGGTGTAGCCTTTTTCACCATAAATTTCGTCGATATCCAATGCCTTTTTGTAGTTGTCGAGGTTGAAAGGTGCACGGGCCATATCGGCACGCTCCTCGGGACTCACATCCATAACATCATCGTAGAAACCGGGAACGGTTATGCGACCGTTATCATCGTGTAGCGAAGCAATCATTTTTGCCAAGATATTGGCAGGGTTTGCCACCGCACCACCAAATAAACCTGAATGTAGGTCGCGGTTTGGGCCAACTACTTCTACCTCTACATAGGCTAATCCACGTAAACCTGTGGTGATAGAGGGTATGTCGTGTGCAATCATTCCTGTATCTGAAACTAGGATAATATCAGCTTTAAGCATTTCCTTATTATCAGCGCAGAATTTACCTAGGTTGGTAGACCCAATTTCCTCCTCACCCTCAATCATGAATTTTACGTTACAAGGCAGTGTGTTGGTTTTTACCATCAATTCAAATGCCTTGGCATGCATAAAACCTTGCCCTTTATCGTCGTCGGCACCACGAGCCCAAATTTTACCGTCGCGAATTTCTGGCTCAAATGGTTTCGATTTCCATAGCTCAATTGGGTCAACTGGCATTACGTCGTAATGCGCGTAAACAAGAACTGTTGGGAACTTTGGGTCGATGATTTTCTCACCGTAAACAACAGGATTACCGGGTGTTGGCATTACAACTGCCTTGTCGGCACCTGCTTTAAGGATTGTTTCCTTCCAGTACTCTGCAGCCCTAACCATATCGTTCTTATGGTCCGAAAGTGAACTGATAGATGGAATGCGCAGTAAACCAAAAAGTTCATCCAAGAATCGCTCCTTGTTCGCTTCAACATAAGTTTTAATGTGTTCCATAGCTATTTAGATTTGTTTTTATTCTGATTTTTGTGAAGATAGTAATTTTTCTGCATCCTCCAATTGCCCGTAGAATTCTACTCCATAGGCTCTGATTATGGCGTCCTTAAGGAATTTATAAACAGGTAATCCATTATTTTCTCCTAATTTACGGGCAGGAGCACAAACATCCCACATATCGTAGTTGAGTGCAGTAAATGTTTCGTAATCCTTAACACGGATAGGGTAGAGGTGGCAGGAAATTGGTTTACGAAAATCGACCTTTTTGTCGAACCAAGCTTTCTCAATAGCACAAATTGCAATGCCATCCTGAAACACAACGTAGGCGCATTCCTTGTCATCAACTAATGGTGTAACCAAGTCGCTATCTGAATCGGTTACCGATGTTCCTTGCCTTTCTACTGCTTCAATGCCTGCCTTAACCATGTAAGGTTTTACTTTTGGGAGTATTTCCTCTAGCACTATAGCCTCTTCGGCCAATAAAGGAGCACCCGAAGAACCGTGAACACAGCAAAGTCCTTTGCACTGAACGATATCGCAGCAGAATTTCTTTTGAAGGATTTCGCTGCTTACTACCTTATCATCAATTTGAATCATCATCCGCTTAGAATATTACTTGCAAAGCACTTTTCCTTCCATTTCCGATGGAATGGGTAATCCCATAATTGAAAGAACGGTTGGAGCAACATCGGCAAGAATTCCCTTTTCAACACTCTTATACTTATCCGATACCAGAATTATTGGTACTGGGTTCAAGGAGTGGGCTGTGTTTGGTGTACCATCATCATTCAATGCGTAATCGGCATTACCGTGGTCCGCAATAATAATAACTTCGTAGCCGTTTGCTTTTGCGGCTTCAACAACTTCGCTAACGCATTGGTCAACAGCCTGAATGGCTTTCTGTATTGCGCTGTATATTCCAGTGTGGCCAACCATATCACCATTTGCAAAGTTAAGGCAGATAAAGTTGTGAGTTTTTTTGTTGAGTTCACCTACAATGGCATCCTTTACGAGGAATGCGCTCATTTCGGGTTGTAAATCGTAGGTTGCAACCTTTGGCGATTGAATAAGAATACGGCTTTCGCCATCGAACTCCTGTTCACGACCACCAGAGAAAAAGAAAGTTACGTGTGCGTACTTTTCAGTTTCGGCAATTCGGAGTTGTTTGAGCCCTTTACTCGATACAACCTCGCCTAAAGTGTTAATTAGATTATCTTTCTCGTAAATTACGTTTACCTTCTTGAAGGTATCATCGTAGCGGGTCATTGTAACGTAATGCAGCGGCATTGTTTTCATGCCAAACTCAGGCATATCTTTTTGGGTAAGCGCAATGGTAATTTCTCGTAAGCGGTCGGTGCGGAAGTTGAAGCAAATAACCACATCGCCCTCTTTAACTAACCCTACTGGGTTACCTTGATTATCAACCTTTACAATTGGCTTAATAAATTCATCGGTTACACCTTCTTTGTAGGATTCTTCAATGGATTTAACAATGTCTGTTGAAGGTTTTCCCTTACCGTGAACAAGTAAATCATACCCTTCTTTTACTCGTTCCCAGCGCTTATCGCGGTCCATGGTGTAGTATCGACCAATCAACGAGGCAATAGTTCCATTACTTTTCTTGAGATGATTCTCCAGTTCACGAACAAAACCTAATCCGCTTTGTGGGTCGGTATCTCTACCATCGGTTAGAGCATGGATGAAAACTTTGTTTAAGCCATAATCCTTTGTAATATCGCAAAGGCTATAAAGGTGCTTATCAAGTGAGTGTACGCCTCCGTCGGAAACTAGTCCAAGGAAGTGAACAGCTACGTTTTTCTCCTTGGCATATTTTAAAGCATCAACCAAAACAGGCATTTTGCTCAGCTGATTTTCCTTGATATCCTTATTAATACGAACCAAATCCTGGTATACAACTCTACCTGCACCAATGTTTAGGTGCCCAACTTCAGAGTTCCCCATTTGACCATCGGGTAAACCAACGTGCTCGCCGCAAGTTAAGAGTTGTGAGTTGGGATATTTTTTTGTTAAACCATCGATATAAGGTGTTGATGTGCTGAAAATAACATCCGATTTATCGTGGTTTCCAATTCCCCAACCATCCAAAATCATTAAAAGTACTTTATTGTTTGCCATATTAAAATGTAATTTATAGTCTAGTATATATAAACATTCTTACGTTATTCTATGTTCAGAAATAGCCTGCAAAGTTACTTATTTTTAAAATAAAAATTTGATTATCCGTTCAGGTTGCCGTTAATCATTTTTTTGCGGTTGAACAGTTGAAATGATTAATCATCATATCTTTGCATGCAATTTGTAAGAACTATTAATACAAAAATTTCGTTTAAGCATATAGTTGATTTTTGAGATGATGAAACGATTTAGTCTTGTTTCCATATTATGTTTCTTTTTTTGGGGGTTATCGGCTCAGAGTTATAGCGAGATTAAGACTCCACTGGTATTTCCATCGGTTATTTTGGATGGCGATACTATTGCCCATATTCAACTTCAGGATGTCGTAAAAAAAGGAAGACGTAAATTCAAGAGTAGACGCGAGATGCAACAGCACTACAAACTTATTCGTAATTTGAAAATCACATACCCATACGCTCAAATTGCCAAGAATAAACTATTCGAGATGGATGCCCATATTAGAACGCTCCACACGAAGAAGGAAATAGATGCTTATATCAAAAAGACGGAGAAGGAGATGAGGGCTGAGTTTGAAAAGAAACTAGTAAAACTCACTATTTCTCAAGGAAAGATGCTTATTAAGCTTATTGATAGAGAAACAGGACGTTCCTCTTTCGAATTGGTTAAAGAATTAAAAGGGGGCTTCTCGGCTGGTTTTTGGCAGGGCGTTGCAAGAATATTTGGGTCAAACCTTAAAACAAAGTTCGACCCAAATGGTGAGGATAAGGTTCTGAACGACCTAATATATCTTTACGCGCAGGGCCTACTTTAGATTTTTACCAATAACTTCTTTTTTCAACAAGAATGTATAGTCTTGAGGGTCGAAAACAGGAATAACACCATTGAATGTTATTGATTCAAGTTGATAAGAAGTGCAGCATCCATCATAGTTTTCTTCAACTTGAATTTTAATAGTATCAATATTATCTCGGTTAAGATATAGATAAAACTCCTTTGGTTCTCCATCTATTGTTAAGTAAGTTGCATTGCTCTGGATTATATTTTCAGAAAAGTTGAAGGTGATGATTTGTATGTTAACATATTGTTTGGTGGAATTATCCATATACCACATTTTTATGGAATCTTTCACAAAAACACCATTTGTTATTAAATTCATCAGAGTATCATTAGCATTAACAACTTTGATAAATATAGGACTGGGCGGGTTAAAGCAGTCTTTGCACTCGTCAATAAAGTTGCAGCTCTGAAGCCAAATCATCATCAATAGTGTATAAGTTAATAAGCGTTTCATAGCATCAAATTTTAGTTATCGCATCCATTTTAACATTTCAGAAACAATGGCTTTTGCGCCATCGGCAATATCAACAATTGTTGCATCGAGCATATAACAGGGCGTGGTGAATAGCATATTACGCTCGTCAACAACAACCTGTCCGTGACCCGCTTGTTGGTGCTTGGCACCGATGCTCTCCAGCGCTTTCGCAGTAGGAGCATCTTTACCTATTGTTATAGTTGCGTTGCCAATAACCTTTGCTAATAAGACAGGGGAGATACAAAGCGCCCCTATTGGTTTATGAGCCGAATACATATCTTTTATCACCTTAGTAACTTCTGGAATAACAGTGCAATTTGCACTATCAAATGCCCAAGAGGATAGGTTTTTTGCCACACCAAAACCACCCGGGAATATTAGTGCGTCGAAAAATTCCGGGTTAAATTCCGATAACGGTTTTATAT
>CAZTVB010000070.1:0-9446 GCA_964616315.1 uncultured Rikenellaceae bacterium | reverse complement strand
ATAAAAATGGAGTGCCAAGAATATTGACACTCCATTGAACAAACTAAACTATTTTATCTATTCTTTTACAACCTTGCGAACAGTTTTATTGTTAGCATTTGTAAAAATGGTCAATAGATAAATACCCGATTTAAGTGAAGCCGTTTCAATGGTAATTTTTGAAAGTCCATTGTTGGTTTGTCTCATAACTTCACGACCAATTAAATCGGTAATAATTATAAGCGATACATTCTCCGAGTTATTAATGTATAGGTAACTGTTGAATGGATTTGGGTATGCCACAATGCTCGATAAGTTATTGTTGTCGATACCTGTATTCAACTCAAACTCTGCAGTAACATCAATATTTGCAGTGATATTTGAATCGGTACGTTTAGCGGTGGTTAGTCCATCGCTCCACTTGGTAAATTTATAACCAGTTGAAGCAACCGCTTCCACCTCAGTACCGCTAGCACCATAGTTTACGGTTTGCAATAGTGTACCTGTGATAGAACCATTCGCACCAGCAGTGTAAGTTAACGTGTAGGTGTTAATCGCAAACTCCGCAGTAACACTAACATTTGCAGTAATGTTAACGTCGGTACGTTTAGCTGTAGTAACATCATCGCTCCATTTTACGAAATGGTAACCAGTGTTAGGAATTGCTTCTACCTCTGTACCATTACCGCCTTCTGCAACAGTTTGAGTTGCCTCTCCTGTAATTGAACCATTAGCACCTGCATTATAAGTTAATGTGTATGTAGTAGGCGAACCATCTGCTTCAAATTCTGCGGTAACTGTTATGTTAGCGTTTACATTGATATCGGTACGTGGATTTTGAGTTGAACCATCGCTCCACTTTACGAAATGGTAACCTGAGTTTGCTACTGCTGATACTTGTTGTCCACTGCTGTTTGCATCAACTGTCTGGATTGTAAGTCCGTTGATATAACCATAACTGTCATCGTTTACATAGTAGGAAAGCATGTAGCTTGGTACTGTTTTTACCTCAATGTCATCAATAATCCATCCGAAATCCCAAGTTGCTGTAGAATTCCATTGGAATTTTACATTAGGTTGTCCAGCAACTGCAGCTATTTCCTGATTGAAGAACTGAATATCGTCAAAACTTGTACTCCATGCTTGGATCGTTGTCCAGTTTGCTCCACCATCAATACTGTACGATAGAGTAGAAGTGTTCTTTCCATATGAGTAGTGGAAATGTTTGAACGATAAGTAAACATTGGCTTGTCCACTGAAATCGAAGGTTGGTGATACCAAGTTTCCAGATTCCTCAGTTCCATAGTTTGTAGCACCGCTATTAAAGAATGCATTGTTCCCTGTTGTACCTAGCGAGATTGGGTCGCCAAACGAATTCATTGTACCAAACTCCCACTTGAAGTTACCCGGTGTACTACCAGGAGTGTTCCAACAATCAGGGGCAGTGGTTTTTGCATTGAAATCTTCTATGTAAGGTAAACTGCTTATTGGCGCACAACTACTTCCAAATATTGCAGTAACATCAATATTCGAAACTACATTTATATCGGTACGTGGATTTGCTGTAACTCCATCGCTCCAGTTGTAGAATGCATAACCTGAATCGGGAACAGCTGTTACTGATGTTCCATTTGAACCATGAGCAACCGTTTGAGTTAAAACACCCGCTGTGGCGCCAGTAATAGAACCATTTGCACCAGCCCTGTATGTAAGGGTGTAATTTGTTGCAGCAGCAGTTCCCGTAATCTCAATATCGTCAACAATCCAGTAGTAAGCCCAACTACCAACATAGTTCCATTTGAAACGAACATTGTTTTGTCCTGCAACAGCAGCTATCTCCTGTTCGAATGCAGTAGGGTTTGTTGTGTTGGAAGTCCATTTTTGAATCTGCACCCAAGCACCACCATTTATACTATAAAAGAGCGTTGCAGAACTATTAGAGTAATGTTTGTAGTAGTGCTTAAACTTTAAAGTTATGGTTGAGTATGTGGTAAGGTCGAACATTGGACTAACTAAGTCTGCATTCTGGGAATTTCCGCTACCGTAAGTATCACTGTCGAGGAAAGCCATGTTTGGCGTTGAACCTGTAAGTGTATTGGTAGCGTATTTGCCTTGCGCTTTGAATGTCCAAACCCCGCCAGAGTTAACATTATCAACATTCATCCAATCTTCAGGAAGTGTAGTTCCATCGAAAGTTTGAGTGTAAGGTAGAGTGTATATTTTAGAGTACTCTGCCGTTACATTCTTGTCTATTATTACATTTTCGTCGGTGCGAGGATTGTTTTTAACGCCATCGCTCCATTGAACGAATGAGTAACCTGGGTTAGGTGTAACAGTAACTGCTGTTCCATTACTGCCATGCTGAACAGTTTGAACTGTAGTTCCGCTAATTGTACCGTTTGTGCCTGCGCTGTAGGTTAAAGTGTAGGTTTTTAGAACAAACTGAGCCGTTACAGAGATGTTGTCCTGTACATTGGTTTCCTTACGTGTAGCATTGGTAATATTATCGCTCCACTTATCAAAGTTGTAACCAAAATTAGGCATAGCTGTAACTTCTGTTCCATCCTGTCCCTGCTTAACGCTTTGAGTTGCTGTTCCGCTAATAGTTCCATTGCCATCGGTAACGTAACTTATGGTATAAAAAGGCAGTGTAGCAATAAGTTGCACATCTACTGTGACGTTACTGTTAACAACGGTAACTGTTCCAGCATAATCTTCCCTTCCAGTTTTAGTAACAGTGTATGTGTAATTGCCTGCTTTAAGTTTTACAGTAGCACTACCCGAAGCGTTGGTAATGGCAGTTAATCCATTAACAGTAACGGTTGCATCCTGCTCTGGGTTGCTGTTGTATGTTACATTAAAAGTTGCATTGTAAGCACTAACATCGTTAATAGTTAAAGTTCCATTAACAAGATTTAAGGAGTAATTATTATCACTACCACCTGCAAGAGTAATATCATATGTACTAGCAGCGCTACCCTGAACAGCAGTTGTGCTTATTGTAGGTAGAATATCAATTACTGATTGGGTTTCCCCGTCAACAAATCCATTGAACGACATGGTTAATGCAGGAATAGCATCGGAGTAGTCGATTGTTTTGTTATCGGCAGTTATTGTAAGTTGTTTTTTATTAACTGTGAATACTTTCTCAACAGGAGTGGCAACTGCTAAATTGTTGCTGCCATACTGGTAAGCAGTAATAGTTGCACTACCTACTCCTTTAACTGTAGCCTTATCTAAAGCAACGCTAATAACCTCAGGATTGCTCGATGTGTATGTAATTAGAGCACCTGCGGAACTTGTAGCATCAAGTATAAATACATTATCACCATAAATTTTTACTAGCGATGCAGGAGTCCAGGTAATTGTTTGTGCTTTGCGGATTGAAACATTATAGAGGTTGTTATCTCTGCCATTCTCTGCAATTACAGCAAAAACAACTGGGTTGCTAAAGTCAATAGCAGTTGAGCCAGAAATAACTTCCATTCCATTTACATACGCTTTTGCACCAGCCGATAGCGTAAATGTAGGTATTGATGTGGTAACCGCTGTTGAAGCGTCAACATCAAATACCATATTCATAGTAACTGGCGAAGCATTGAGCGATAAAGAGGTAATGCTGAAGGTGTTCATTTCCGCTACATTGTTTAACTCCTCCTTAACGCTGAACTGAATAGAGTTTGTGATGTTTTTACCAAATATACTTGTTGCTAAATCGTACTGTACGGGTACAGATTCCGAGTTAGTAAAGTTATTTGTTGTAACACCGCTAACTTGGTTTGTAACTCCAACCTTAACAGTCGCGTTGGGGTAGTTTGCCACAAAATTTGCCACAAGGTTTGTTAGGTCAGTTCCCGATGCAACTTCTGTTTTGTAGTGGTTGTTGGAAACTTTTTCCCAGCCAATTACTTGCGATGCAAAATTGTACGATGCAAAGCCAACTGTTGGAATAGCCCATATACTGTTTTCAGAGTTGCTTAAATCGGCATTAAGTATGGACGCCTGAGTAGTACCAGAGTACGTTTTGCTGTTGTAGTAACCTTCATCGAACTTGAACTCTGCTACTAAACCAGTTTCTCCTGTTTGATGTGCATGCATGCCAGTTTGTATATTGGCTTGAGTTCTTACAACATTCCAAACTCTAGCTTCATCAATCATTCCTTTGAATTGGCGATTTAATGCTGCGCTATTACCAATGTAAAGATTACTTGAAGAGTTATCGGCTATGGTTGTTGCTGCGGTTTTGATTACAACAGGAATTTCTGAGCCATTAACATACACTTTAAGTGCTTTTGTGCTGTTATCGAAACTAATAGCAATGTGTTGCCACTCGTTAAGGTTAATTGAGTTTGCCTCTGTATAGTAAGTACCTCCACCTATAGATGATATTACAAGGCAATGTTGTGGGTAATTAGTATTAGTTTCGCCATGTAAGAAAATGGTTGCTGCTTTTCCTTCGAATAAGCGACCAAATCCAATAGGTCCACCGTAACCACCATAGCTGGCAGGATTAATCCAAGCCTCATAGGTGAATGACTGTAGGTTTGTATTACCTAACGTTCCGGCATTTACCACATCATCAACTCCATCAAAATTAAGTGCGAAGAAACCATCCGTTACAGGAACTTCATTGTTGATTGTAACACTTAGTTTGTCGTTTTCGGGGGTTTGGTCATCGGTAAGTAGTGTGTAAATTTCAACAGTATGAGGTCCTGATACAGATAAATCAGCAACACCCGTAAAAGTATATTCGTAAGTGCCGAAGGCATCAATGGTTGCGGGTACAGTTTCTTTAACCTCGGCTCCGCCATCAACTTTAAAGGCAATATCAAAATTGTTAATAGATACAGATGCGTTGTTTTTGATAGTAGCCTTAACGGTTTCTGTTGATGTTAAACTTGAACCACTAACAAGGTTTGTTGCTGTAATAGCAACATCTTTGCTTATAGGATAGGTTTCAAAAACCTCAACCTTGTAATCCTCTGTCTCCCCGTTGCTATAAATTGATGCGCAAGGAGTAATTGCTGAAGAACTAGAAGCAGCTCTAACTCGCATAAAATACTGACCAGCGGCTTGACCCGAAGGAATATCTATTGGAATATTGTACGATGTAATGCCGGTAGAGGTGGCTACATTAAAAGGTCCTTCTCCTGCATCTTCAAAGTCATTATCGTTATTCCAGTCAACAAAAATTGCAATTTTACCATTGGTTTGATGGCTGTTTACTGAAACGGTAAAAGTTTTATCGCTTATATCCTTATAGAGGTTGAATACAATATTTCTGTAATACTGAGGATATGCACCAGTTGATGCACCAGTAGTTTTAACCACGTTATCTTTCGCTACACCTGTAATGTAGAATGGCGATGTTGATGAGTAATTTGTGAATGCAAAACAGTACTTATCACTGCTTAGAGTTTTTGAATACCGGTTATCATCCATATAGGTGTCGGTATCGGTTACTTCAGCCGTAAGTGCAAATGTTCTGCCTAGTTCGGGAATTGTTAACTTTTGGGCAAATGTGTAAGTTAATTCTACTCCAGCAGCAATAGTTGGAATTACCTCGTTAACCCACTCCTCGTTATCAACTTTATAACGTATGTTTACGTTAGTAGCAGCAGTTGCTCCTTGATTTTTAACATAAACTTTTATACTGGTAGGTATACTATAATTGCCGTTATAGAGAGGTATGCTAGTTATTGCAAAAGTGTTTAATGATGAGCTAGTTGTTGCATCAACTTCTGAAACTTCAGCAAGCCATCCTGCACTACTTCCTTCCGAGTCAGATTTAAACTCGATGTATAGTTCACCTGATGTTGCCGAAGAAACAATCTCAAAAGGTAAGGTGTAACTATTGCCGGTAAGAACTTCAATGATTGGTGAACTTGAGAGATTTCCATTACGGATTGTTAACTTGTCGTAATTGTTCTCAACGTTAAATTCCAAGAACTTAACCTTAACCTTTTTTCCTGTAGTTGTTGGTTTAATAACAACTACACCATTAACACTATTACCATAGTTTAATACTTTTCCACCGTCATCGGTAAATAGTGTTGTAGCAGCATTGGCTGTTAATGTATTTCCTGTTGTTGTTTTTGGCATAATGTAGTAATCGCCAAAACGGGTTGTTTGTGCAGTGCGAGTGTTATTGCTTGCAGTCTCATCGCCAGTATATGATACAGTGGTTTCAACATTAAAAATAACATCAACCTCAGATAGGTTTGCCTTGTTTGCAAAAGTGTATGTTACTGTTTTGAATGGAGCAATTGGGCCAGCAATAACCTCTTGTACTAGAGCACCGCCATTAATGCTGTAACTTACAGGAATATTGGCTAGTTGATTGCCGCTATAGTTGCGCACATCAATAGTAATATTCTCACTAGTGCTTAGAGTAGCCGATGCTGTAGGTACTGTAAGTTTTGATATACCAACATCATTCTTAGGTTGCCACAGCATGAAGTGACCAAACATTAGGGAATCTTTTGCATTGCGAAGTACCGTTTGGAATTCAAGTGAGAATTTACTTCCAGCCTTACTGCTTAAATCCCAGTACATAATATTTTGTCCGCTTCCAACCGACGAAATTTCTGCATCTCCGTTAGTGTTGGTAACAGGTACTCCATCTGCTAATACGCGGAAACGTCCATTATCGGCTCCTGTGTTAGCCATTACAGCAGCAAGTCTAAGCCAAAGTTGGCCTGTGATGTTTGTGGCATCTATATCGCATATTTTTGCAGAAGCGACATCGTTGGGGTTATTGGCAAATAAATCACCAGTTGCGTTCCATGTGGTTGTTGTAGTTTCGTTACCCAGCATTTTAATGATATGCGCACCGCTATAATCAAACAAGGTTTGAATATATGATGTGTTAACACCAATACCTGACGAAACTTGAACGTAATTGCTTGGAAATTCAATTAACTCTTCCTCAAAGGGCAAACCAATTGTTTGTAGGTCAACTCCAACCGAAGGATTTGCAATTACTGCGTAAGCTCTTTCGCTTACTGCGCCATCGGCCGATACCGCTGCTACTGAGTAGATATTTCTATCGGTGCTTAGTGCAGGTAAATCGTAGGTTGTGTTAGTAGTTTCTCCAATCTCAGTGTAGGTTCCCGCGTTAACATTGGCTTTAAGCACTTTATATTTAGCGGCATCTGCAACAGCATTCCAACTCAATTTCCAGCCACTTGCTCCACATGTAGCAGGTACTAACTGTAAATTGCTTGCAACATTCATAATAGAGAATGGCGTGTCGTTAACATCCATTGTACCATCCTGAATAACCCTAATTAGACCTTGGTTAGTAATGGTGTTAGGAACAGTAATAATATAATCTTTTTGATTATTTGGAATGTTGGCTGCAATGGTTTGGAATGTAGTGCCATTGTCGGTAGAAATTTGAAGCGTATAGGTTCCAGTGTAGCCAATTGAAGTCCAGCGAATAACTGGTTTGTCGCCAGGGTTAAAACTTTCTCCACCATTAGGGTAGGTAAGCATAAGAGCTGGCATGTAGTAGTCGTAAACAACAGAGTATTGTTGAGGGCCACTTGGAATTTCAAATCCTTTAACTCGTATTGTATAACTTCCTGCTGTTGGATTTGTAAGGGTGATTTGCTCCTGGTTATTGAGCCTATCAATTCCTTTTGTAGCATTTCCCGAAGGATTGTTTGGATTTAATATCCATGGTAGGTATGTTGTACCTCCATTTTCAAGGGTTAAATCTAAGTCGTTGATTAATGCTTTTGAGGCGGAAGTTCCCTGTTTATCATTCCAAACAAGCATTACCTTTACCTCTTTTGCACCAGCGGGTATGTTTATGTTATATGTTTGTTCATCACCATTGTCAATGGAACCAATAAAGAATCTGTTCTTTTCAAGAATTTCGACTGCGTGTAGACCGTCCATGGCCCCAAATCCAAATTGGTAATCTGGACCAGGGTTTCCTTTATCTTCGGCAGAGTTAAGTAATGCTCCTTTAATCAGCGAGGAGATAGGGTTTTCCCCATAGATTTGATTATAACGTTCGTAAAGCAAAGTAGCAGTTCCCGATACATTTGGGCAGGCCATTGATGTTCCGCTCCATATATCGTCGGCGTATTTGTTGTCGTAAACAGTAGAGTATACATAATCGCCAAATGCAGTGATGTGGGGTAGAATTCTCCCATCGTTCATTGGGCCCCAACTACTAAAGTCTGTCATCCCTGTTAGTTGATCTAGTGCACCAACAAGAATTGCGTTTTTTGTACGTTTTGTTGAGGTGAAATATCTGTTACCTGACGTGGTACATTTACCTTGGTCGTTACCTGCAGAAAAAACGTGCAGTAGCGTTGGAAATAAGTTCTGCAGTTGGTCTAGTTGCAAGTCGCCAGCACCATAGCTGGGTGGTGTTACGCACGATGTAGCATTGTTCATGCTTACTCCGTAAGAGTTCGATGTAATAACTACACCATAATCGCGAGCAGAGATAAGCATTTCCTGCTGTGCCGATAAACCGTTTTGTTGTGTGTTGAAGTTCCAAGCGTAAAGTGTTGCTTCTGGAGCCATACCTTTTGCTTTTGGGTCGAGTAGGCCTGCTCCAGTTAGAGTTCCAGAGGTGTGTTGACCATGTTCACTTATGTACTCAAATTCTTTTGAGATTAATCTATTGCCAAGGTCAGGGTGTGCTTCAATGCTACCATCCCAAATACCAACATTAACTCCTTTTCCTGTTAATCCTCTGCCGCCAAGTGCAGTTTGTCCAAGAATATTTGAACGGGACATGCTGCGACCTCTAACGTTTTCAAGTTCTGCTTCAGGAGCAATGTACTCGATCCATTTAACCCAAGGCTGTTTTGCAAGCTCTTGAGCCTTGTAAATGGGAATTTCAATTGTTATTGTATTAAACTCTGCAGCAAAGTTTATTGTTCTATATCCTTTTAATGCTAAGTAATTTTTTATTTCGTTAACATCAATGTTTTCAAAGTATATTAATTCAATTTTTGCAATATCATTGCCTACTTTTGCGTAATCAGGAATCTCTCCATTGTAGACTTTGTTTTCAATTTTCCATTCTGGTTCAATTTGATGGATACTTTTTATGTTTGTTGATTTCAAAATGCTACCAACACTGCTTTTGCTATCCTTTTTAATTGTTGCAAAATAAGTTTTGTCCTGAATGTAGGATTTTAATTCTATACCCTTTGTTTTTAAAATCTCTTTCTCATTTTTTGTGGGGATAGAACTGAGTTGAACCACTACATAGTATTTGTCCTTGTAGACAATACTATCGGGAAGGTTTTGTTTCCCGTAGATAAATTCATTAACATTTTCTTTGAGTTTTATCTTTCCAGAGCCTAACAGTATCTCCTTTTGTGCAAAGGATGCAACTGCTAAGAACAGGAATACCCAAAGCAGGTAAATCTTCTTCATAGCTAGATTTTTAGGTTTAATAATTTGATTTTTAGAGCTTACAAAGAAGGTGATAAACT
>CAZTVB010000069.1:5578-9466 GCA_964616315.1 uncultured Rikenellaceae bacterium | reverse complement strand
CGTTGTACTTATCGGCATCTATCCAACCCGATATTTGTGCTGCACTTTTAAGCGATATGTTTGCCTCGGAGGAGTTTCCTCCTGCAAGTATGGCAATATTAAGTTTGCTTTCCATTGTTTACGGTTTGTATTGCAAAACTGCAAGAAATTTGGCAAATTGAAAAATTTCGACACCGATATTATTATTTTTTAATCTATCGAATTTTACTGTTGGGTTGATTGCACCTGATTATTTGTCAAATAATTTTTTGAAAACATCACAAATCACCTTAACTTTTGACCATTAACTCAATTGTGAGTATGAAATGTATTACATCGCTTTTTTTGCTTTTACTATTCTCTGCAATTGTGGAAGCGCAAACAATTCTTGTGAAAGGTAAAGTTTCGGATTCACAGAAAAATGCTTTAAAAGGAGTTACGGTTGGTATCGAGGGCACGTCAATTGTTACTCAAACAAGAAACGATGGAACCTATCAGATATACTCTACATATGGAGATACACTTGTATTTACATCTTCTCTAGGAATGTCAGAAACCATTGCGGTAAGTAATAAGTATCTAGATTTTCCGAATAACTACCTGGTTATCGATGTGGAGTTAGCAATCGATAACCAAATATTTAACCTGTCGCTGGAGGAGCTAATGAGTATAAAAATTACCACTGCTTCCAATGTTTCTGAAAAATTAAATGATGCCCCTGCAACTATCATTGTGCTAACACAGAAGCAAATACTCGATATGGGATACATTAAACTATCCGATATTTTGGACGATTTGCCCGGAATGGACATGGTTAAAACATATGGCGATACATATTACAAAAACTACTGGAGAGGCTTTAGAAACTCTGTGGGAACGGCGTATCTGTTGTTGGTCGATGGGATGCTACAGAATCAACTATGGACTAATACCGACCAGATTATGGCCGCAATTCCTGTTTCTAATATCGAAAGGGTTGAGGTTGTTTATGGTCCAGCATCATCGGTTTATGGAGCCAATGCACTTATGGGTGTTATAAATGTTCTTACAAAGAAAACTACCGATACAGATGGTACGCATTTTAGTTTTCAGAGTTTTCGAAGTGCCAGCAATTATTTTACTGGTGATTATAATGTTTTTTACCAAAGAAACAATATTCGATTTAGTGTTACAGGTAGGGTTGAGGATGGCGATGTTAATGAATTTATTAATCCGAATGATTTTTACTGGACTAGAGATGATCATTACTCCAATCCAGCTCTTTGGGGCGATGTTGTTAATAATAAGAACCTTGGAGGTTTGTTTTCATCCCCAGAGCGTAATAGGGCGTTGGATTTTCGGTTATATATTGATGATTTGGAATTAGGTGTCAATTTTTACAATTTAAGTACAGGCTACGGAACAGTTTATCCTGCCGATAGGGTTCAACCTGTGAACCGTTGGCCACAAACGGAGTTTAGTATATACTCCAGGTATTCAAAGCAGTTAACGTCGAAAATTAACTCCCGAACATTGGTCAGATTCCGTAAGAGCGATATTACCAACGATGGCTTATTTATTGAGGCCTATAACACTACGAACAACAGTTCTGTTGATTCAACAATTGCGGGTGTTTTGGTAGGTGCTGGTGAATCGGTTAGAGGTATCGATTTTTCTTCGTGGTCCACGTATAACCGAAGCATTGCTGCTTTTCAGGATTTCGACGTTTCCTTAAATGATATGATTTCGTTCAACTTTGGACTTAAGTACGAAAATAAGAACCTTGAACGGAACTACAATGCGGTTTATTCCGATTATGTAGCCCCAAGTGTCCTAACTAACGCCTCATTGCTTTATCCTCCAATAACGCAAAATGTTGATAGGTATAACAATAGGGTTTTTATTATTGATGAGGCAGCCTACTTTCAGGGACGTCTTAGGCTCAACAGGAAAAATGCGCTAAATATTGGTGCCCGGTACGATTATAATTCTCAATATGGTGGTTCTACAACCTTACGTATGGGGTATGTTGGGAGTTTTAAGAACTTAACCGCAAAATTGCTGTACGGGCAAGCGTACCAAGAACCTACAATGCGAAATCTTTATGGAGGATGGAGCGGTTCCGGTAGTAATGAGAATTTAAAGCCTGAGCGGTCAAGCACCATAGAGGCATCTGCCATTTATACAAAAGGAAAAATAAGCGCTTTGATTAGTACCTATGGCGTTATTATTACCAATACCATAGTGGGCGATAACCAATCGGCGAGCAACCTTGGTGAGCGTGTAATTACAGGACTCGATTTGCACTTGAGAACACAGATATCCCAATCGTTCATTAAAAATTTAAATGCTTGGATTTATTACTCGGCAATTCTTTCGGAGAAGGAGAAGCGGTTTGATGTTGATGGAAATCTTACAGGAACAGGAATTATTGGTGATTTGGCACACAGTAAATTGTACTTTGGAACAACCGCAGATATTGGAAAGCATTTGACCATTAATTTGCGAGGTCGATTTATTGGAGAACGCGAAACTGTTATTACAAATCCAATTCGGACAATTCCATCGTACTTAACTATCGATGGCAACATACAGGTGAGAGATGTAATTTATAAAGGACTTAACATTGAACTTAAGTTGATTAATGTTACCGACGCAGTGTACTATCATCCTGGTATTCGTGAAGCCAATTCGGGTGAGTCGCCCGGAACTTGGGATTCCAACGGTCTTGGCTGGAATGGTAGTCAAGGATGGTTTAATTCTAAACTTCCACAGCCTCGATTCTTTACAATGATAGGAATAACATTAAACTTATAGTGGTATTGATACAAAAAAGGGCAACATTTGTTGCCCTTTTTGCTTGTAACGATTACCTAATCCAGCTCTTTTTCGATATCATTAATGTCATTGCTAACAGATAGCCAAATGCTCCTATCAACAGTGCGGCGTTGTAACCCAACGAAAATGCCACTAACATAATGGCTGTAGAGCCAAGAACCGATGCTGCACCGTTAATTGCAAACCCCCAATCAACCAACTCTCCAACCCTTTTTGTTCCATTTGGGAAAGGCATTCCCATAAAAAATCCAAGTGGAAGAATAAGTAATATGGTAATTAGTATTCTGTACGTAAGTGTTAGAAATCCTAGACTTGATAGTAAATGCTGGAATACAAAAGTATTGAGCAATATCCATGCAACTATTCCAATGAATGCAATGCTTGGTTTAAATTTCTGAGAGAACCTACTACCAACTCCCGATGCAAGTAGAAGCGAGAAAAGTATAGCAACAAAGGCATACACCCCTGAGCCAATAAAAAGTGTGTATTGCTGAATAAGAATCACTTCTATAGCCATAAACGCTGCACCAATAAGGAAAAAGTAGCCCCAACCTTGTAGCGTTAATTTTTTACCTTTTTTGAAGAAGGGAATAAGGTTGATTGGAATTGCAATAAGCGCAACTACTGCAAGAATTATAAAAATAAGAAGTTTTGCAAGAGGGAATCCCCTAAATTCGAAAGGAGATATTTTGTCGAGTTTGGAGAAGTCAACATTTTTAAGCAAACCCATTTGCGCAGCAAAAGGTTGGTTATCGGTGTTTGGCGAGATATTTATTGCAACAGTATCCTGCACATTTTCCCATCCCTTGTTCATAATCTCGGCAATCAAATTATGCTTTATGGAATCGTTTGGATTTGGGTATTCCACAACCATATATGGTTTTTCGCCTTGCATAATTTCTGCTAAACCCTCAGTAATCCATTCCTGCTTTATAGGATTTTTGCTGAAAAGCATAAGTTTACGATTTGCGATATAGGAATGCAGTACTACTATGTGTTCATTTGGGTTTGCAATGTTTTTATTCTGCAATGCTTGTTTTGCTGCCGATACAAGACGTGGAATATAGAACTGATGGTCGAGGAAAAGTATTC
>CAZTVB010000069.1:0-5568 GCA_964616315.1 uncultured Rikenellaceae bacterium | reverse complement strand
AAGTATTCCATCCTCGGTCATTGCATCGTAGTAATCCTCAAAGGCCTCTTCGGTGAAAAGGTAGTTCTCCGCTAGGGCAAACGCTCCCGATGCCAACGATGCAAATGTGTTGGAGCTAACCGCATAGATTATATCAAACTTATTGTTAAACCTACGAACGTATGAGCGTCCATCCTCGGTAATAACCTTAACATTTGGGTGACTATAAATTTTCCCGGTTATATCGTATAAAAATCCATTGGTCATCAGTTTGTTCATGTACGGAACAACTTCTACAGCGTGAATTTCAGTTGCGCCAGAGCTTAACGCGTTTAAAACATCGCCTCCGCTACCTGCTCCTAGCGCAAGCAGATTGCAACTTGGTGTGCGTTTTGCAAAATAGCACATAGGATAACCGGGCATAGGTTTCAGGCTATCAGGAACATCAAAATTGCCATCGAATCGGTATGCTGGCGAGTGTGCCGCATTGTCGATAACGGCGTAGTATTGCTCCTCGTTAACTTTTAGCACTTTTACTTGAGCCATTGCATCCCAGTGCTGATGAATCAACTCAAAGCGCTCCTGACGTTGCTTTTGCAACCATTTTTCCGCTTGAGGTAAAGCAATGAATAATCCGATTATTAGTACAACTGGTGCAATTTTGTACCACCGTTTAGCATACATAAAAGCAACAATAAGCGATGGAATACTAACCAAAAAGGCAGTTTTTTGTACCTGAAGCAGGCTCATCAGAATAATTGCCAATATCACACCAACACCAGCACCAATCAAGTCAGCCATATAAATCTTATCCATTTGGCTATGGTTCTTTTTGAAAAGTAGGCTCAGCGACATTCCCCCAAAAAGGAACGAGATGCTTAACAAAAGAACAACCAATGCTATTTTACCTACCATCGCTTTACTGCTGAATAGCAAGGTAAAATCAAGGTCGAAATGGAGAACAATAATTGGTGCAACAACTGAAATAATGCTGCCTAACAAAAGGTAAAGCCACAAATGCTTCTCTTCGCTCAATCTTGGCCATAACCTGATTACTAGCCCGCCAATACCCATTCCCAGAATGGATAACGATAGTACTAGAAAAGCGAAAGTGTAGAAATACTCTGCGGAGAAAATTCGTGTCCAGAGAATTTCTAAGGCTATAAAAGATAGAGATATTAACCCAGCAGCAATTGCTGGTTTCCAAATCCATTTGGAAACCGAGGGATTAGGGTTCTCAGAAATCAAATCCATTTTTTTGTTTTTTAATTTGTTTAATAATCATCTAAAGCCAATATGGTTTGGCTCTTATTGAATAAATTTTAAATGGTAAACCGGTATTCCATCCAATTTAACTATCGGACTTTTTAATTATTGATTGGTTTAAATAGGTTTTAATAAGATGGTTATTTCTGCTGATAATTAACACTATTTATTAAAAAACCAAGGATTGTAAATTGTTCATCATTGGTTTTCTTCGTTAAGTGATAAAATGGAAAAGAGGTTATTCAATTGTTGCCTTTAAAATTTAAATTTAGTACAACTTAATGTAAACAATCTTTTGAAGTAAGGTGTTGATATAAAAATGTAAAGTATGGAAATATTAATAATTGTTATTGCAGCCTTTCTAACGGCAATTCTAACTTTCTTTTCAGGATTTGGGCTAGGAACAATTTTAACCCCGGTATTTATGATTTTCTTTCCTGTCGATTTGGCTATTACATTGACAGGAGTCGTACATTTCTTCAACAATATCTTCAAGATTATTTTGGTTGGAAAGAATGCCGATAAGGCAGTATTGTTACGATTTGGTATTCCTGCGGTTATCGCTTCGTTTATTGGGGCGTGGATATTGCTTCATATTCCCGATTCTGAATCACTTTACACTTACAGTATGTTTGGTAAAACATTCGAGGTTTTCCCTGTGAAGTTAATAATATCGGTTTTGCTTATAATCTTCGCTTCAATGGATTTGATACCGTACTTCAATAAGTTGCAGTTTGGAAAGGAAAAGTTGCATTTGGGTGGTGTGCTAAGCGGATTTTTTGGTGGTTTATCGGGAAATCAGGGTGCTTTGCGTAGTGCATTCCTTATAAAGGCAGGGCTTACCAAAGAGGCATTTATAGGTACAGCAGTGGTAGTTTCAACTTTTGTTGATTTTACTAGGCTGAGCGTTTACGCCACACGCTTTGTTAAATCAGGGTTGACAGACAATATCATTCTGGTTATTCTTGCCACTTTGGCTGCAATAGCTGGGGCGTATATTGGGAATAAACTGCTTAAAAAAGTTACCATTAAGTACATTCAGGTGCTAATTGCAATAATGCTTATATTGATATCAATTGCTCTGGGTGCTGGCATTATTTAATATATTTGTCTAGTTTCTAATGTCTGAAATCTAAAGTCTTAATTTATGAAGATTGGAATTATCATTGAAACCAAGGAGTTCGAAAAAGCATGGAACGCTTTCCGTTTTGCAGTTACAGCAAAGAAACAAGGTCATGAGGTGAAGGTATTTCTAATGGGCGAGGCTGTTGAATGCGAGGGTTTAACTCACGATAAGTACAATGTTGATGAGCAGCTAAAAGCATTTGTAAGCATTGGCGGTGAGATTCTGGCTTGTGGCACATGCTTAAAGTCTAGAAAGTTGGAATCAACTGAGGCTTGTCCTATATCTACAATGGTGGATTGTGTGAACTTGGTGGTTTGGGCCGATAAAATGGTGACTTTTTAAGAAAAAAAGAGGCTAGTTTTACTAGCCTCTTTTAGTTATGCAGTAATAGTTTCTGTTAGCTTTTCGAACGCCTCAATAACTTTGTTATTGTTTTGGTTGTAAATACTTAATCCGTTTTCAGCAGCCTGTCCAACTTCAGCAACTAGAGGTATCTGACCGAGTAATTTGCAGTTAAGTTCTTTGGCTAACGTTTCTCCACCGCCTTGTCCAAAGATATAGTATTTCTCATCGGGGTGGGGCTGAGGCGTAAACCAGGCCATATTCTCCACTACACCCCAGATAGGAACATTTAAATCAGGATTGTTGAACATCGATGCGGCTTTCCGTGCATCGTTTAGAGCAACCTCCTGTGGTGTGGTTACAATAATTGAACCGGTAATTTTTAACTTTTGTACAGTGGTAAGCTGGATATCGCTTGTACCGGGAGGAAAGTCAACAACCATATAGTCAATATCGCCCCAAACTGTATTCTCGAAAAGTTGCATAATTGCATTGGCTGCCATTGGCCCACGCCAAATTAAGCCCTGATTTTTCTTGATGAAGAAACCAATGGACATAATCTTTACACCAAACTTTTCCACTGGGAACATCACCTCTTTATCGCCAAGGTGAGTAACTTCTGGGTTTGCATTTTCAATTCCAAACATTTTTGGAATTGATGGGCCAAAAATATCGGCATCAACAAGGGCTGTTTTAAATCCATTGCGGGCAAGGCTTATGGCCAAGTTGGCCGATACGGTTGATTTTCCAACACCACCTTTGCCTGAGGCAACAACTACAATGTTTTTTACTCCTTCTAGCTCAATTTTCTCAAAAATTGCCATTGCTTAAATGAATTTTATTTCGTTTGTGATTTTTACACCAGCTTGCTTGAAAAGTACACCAACAGGGCAAGTATTCATGGTATGCTCTAGGCACTTTTCAATTTTGTCTTTTGTTTCGATGGTTTTAATATTCATGATAAAATGAATATCGGTAATGGTTGGAGCCTCATTTTTTTGTTCGGCATTAACCTCAACTTCCAAGTGTTCGAAAGTTAAGCGCATTTTTTGAGCAACCATGGCGAAAATTGTTCCTACGCAGCCACTAAAGCTCATCACGCACATCTCAAGTGCTGTTGGGCCGCTGTTGATACCACCTTTTGCCTCAGGTAAATCAATTACCATGCTGTGGTTTCGTCCGTTGTCAACAACAGACTGAAATTGTCGTGTCCAAAGTGAAGTCGATTTCATTGCTTTAATTATTAAGTGATTTAGTGAGTTATTATATTTCGGTCAGTGCTCCATTCCTGTAACTCTCGTAAGCTTGTTCAAGAGTGAGGTTGTGTGCATCAACATAAATTTTCATGTTAAGGTTTTTTAGTGCAGTTGCAGCGGTTTCGCCAGGGCCATTACCTGTAATAAGAACATCAGGCTTTAGCTCGTACATTTTTTGAGAGGTGGCAGTTCCGGCACCGTGCGCTTCGTTTTTAACGGCGCTGTTATCAACTACATCTAATTCCTTGGTTTCCTCGTTGTAAACCACAATAAATTCTGTTCTTCCAAAGCGGGAGTCCATAATTGAATCCCAAGTTTTTCCGGTTGATGTAAATGCAATTTTCATATCATTAGTAATTTGTTAATTCATCTTTGATTTTAAACCAGGCATCCTTAATAAGATACTTTGGCAATGTTTCGAGTTCAACTATAGTTTTTGACTCTGTCATTGCTTTCGTAAAGCGTATGTCGTAGGGAATATTTGTAAGATGAAAAATACCTTCACTTTTTAGGAAGTCAATAATTTCATTTGTTTTATTTGGGTTGATATCAAATTTGTTGATAATACAGCCCGTCCTAATTCTAAATCGTTTAATTACGCTGTAAATCCGTTGTAAATCGTGTAGTCCTGAAACGGTTGGTTCCGTTACTAACACTACGAAGTTTGCACCAGCTAACGATGAGACTACGGGGCAACCAATTCCTGGTGAACCGTCAACTATTATGTATTGTTTGTTCAGTTCAATGGCCAGTTCTTTCGCTTCATTTTTAACCTTAGCTACAAGTTTTCCTGAGTTTTCGGCACCAATATCGAGTCGAGCGTGTACCATTATGCTATCCACTTTTGTTTTGGAGATATATAGGCTTCCCGATTTGCGCTTTTTCATCGTTATTACCCCAATTGGGCATACCTTTTCGCAATAACCGCATCCTTCACAGGAGAGAGGGTTTATGGTGTACTGAAAGTTCATAAACGGTATTGCTTCAAAACGGCAAGTATTTGAGCAAATTCGGCACTTTGTGCACAGGTCCTGATTTATTGTTGCAATTTCGCCACTGAAAAATTCACTTGAAATTGCAAAATCGGGTTGCATAAGCAAATGCATGTTGGCTGCATCCACGTCGCAATCGGCCACAACCGCTTCACTACCTGCAAGCACCGCCAGCGATGCCGTAATTGAGGTTTTTCCTGTTCCTCCTTTGCCCGATAGTACAACTATTTCCTTCATTTATATTTGTTAATTTCTGCGTTTGTTTTGATCGATTAAATCCCTTCAAGGGTTCTAAACCCTTGAAGGGATTGACTAGTAACGTTATTCTTCAGGAAATCCAGAATTTCGATAAGCGAATGCTTCATTGAATCAACCTTGTCGTAAACCAGCTCCCCAATAGAGTAGTGCTTTGCGATTTCCTTATTGAATGGAATTTTTGTTATGATATCAATTTGTTCGTTCTGGCAGTATGTTTCAACATCGTTGTTGCCAATTCCAAAGCGATTAATTACAACTCCGAATCTTTTTTCCAGTTTACGCATGGTTTCTACAGCCAACTTTAGGTCGTGTAAACCAAAGGGCGTTGGTTCTGTAACAAGAATTACAA
>CAZTVB010000068.1:0-9472 GCA_964616315.1 uncultured Rikenellaceae bacterium | reverse complement strand
GATATTTGATTACAAGACATTTTAATGATGAGCAGTGCTAGAGTTGATATAAATACATCCAATTTCACTAGGATTAGTTTACAGGAGTCCGAGAAAGCTCAACTAATGCAGCGAATCGATTCTAAATTTATTATCAATATTGAACTAGCCAAGGACTTACTGCTGAAAGTAACTGACAACTATTACGTTGTTGATAACAATGGTCAGGTTATTCCAGAATATATCTCCGATTATTACGATACCTCTGACTTTAAAATGTACCTCGACCACCAAAACCGACGCCCAAAACGTTATAAAATTAGGGTTAGAAACTATTGTGCCTCGGGCGATTCATTTTTAGAAATAAAAATCAGGGTACCTTCTGGTAAAACCATTAAGAGACGCATACCTGCCACTAACGAGGAAATAAATAAAACCAACATTTCAGAATTCATAAGCAATAAGAGCCCATACTCATTAGGTGACTTATCTAAAACACTAGAAACACGATTCAATAGGCTAACCCTAGTTAGCAAAGAGTTTGATGAGAGAATTACTTTTGATTTTAACTTACTCCTAACAATACCCAACACAGAAAAACTTAAACAATATGAGAATATCTGTATTATTGAAGTAAAAAGAAGCAAGCATAAATCAAATAGCGAAATATCTCAACTTCTCAAACAATTGGGTATAAGACCTATGGGATTTAGTAAATACTCCATAGGTTGCGCATTGCTCTACCCAAAAATCAAAAGCAACAACTTTAAGAAAACTTTTCTCCACATAAAAAAGTTACAAAATGAATACACTCAGCCTTATAATGCAGTCGGATAGTTTACAACTATTTGGGATAAACATAATAAATGCCAACGATTTTTATACACTACTACTGCGGTTTATCCTTAACATTGCGGTACTATGGATTACTGTTCGTTACCTTTACTATCCCAGAACATTTAGGAAGGATTATGTCTTTACCTTTTTACTTTTAGGAATAGTTGTATTCTTTATGTGCTTCTTACTGGCAAACGTAAAACTACAACTTGGTTTTGCGCTTGGTTTATTTGCTGTATTTGGGATTATTAGGTATAGAACCAATCCTATTCCTATTAAAGAAATGACCTATCTATTCCTAATTATAGCGATATCGTTGATCAATGCAATATCCTCTAAAAAAGTGAGTTACGCAGAGTTACTGTTCTCAAACTTTGCATTGCTGGGTGTAACTTTAGTTCTTGAGAAAGGTCTTTTCATAAAGCATCTTTCACAAAGAATTGTTGTGTACGAGAAAATTGATTTAATAAAACCCGAGAAGCGTGCAGAACTTATTGCTGATTTAAAAAACAGAACTGGGCTCGATATAAAGAGCATTGAAATTGGAAAAGTAGATTTTCTAAGAGATATCGCTTGGCTTACAGTACATTTTCCTTCGGAAAATATAAGAAACGAAGATGAACTAAACCTTAACGAAAGTCAGATTGTAGATGACGATGATTAAACGTTAAACAATCTCAACCATTTTGAAAGGTAACTTAACCAAAGCCTGAAAATCGCGACCTAGATTCTTGATAGTATCGTCATCCTCCTCGTAGTACCAATTTATAACGATGTTATGCCCATGAGTGTAACTCTCATCGAGCATTTTGAATAATGCAAAAATAAACCTATTGGAACCGCTATTGATATACTCCATTTTAAAATTAACCCTTGTAAGAGGCTCCGGATTATCCAAATAATCCTCAGCCCACTTTAGTACAGGCTGAAAAAAAGCTACAGCATCCTCAGGAATTGACCTACCCGAAAGTTGAAGAATTCCTGGTTTAAACTCAATATGTGGGGTTTTTGTGGTTCCCTTAATAAAAAGACTATTTACTGCCGCCATAATCCAACATTTTTAGTGCTGTAAAATTATAAAATTTGATTCCCAAATCAAATATATATGATTTTTATTGTAAATGGATATTGTTTCCAGTGTTTTCAAATTTAACCATTTTTTACTATGCTACCTCATCAAAAAATCCACCCTTCGAAAATGGTTTTTTATTGGTAGATAACTGCATTATTTAAGTAGATGAAGCTTAAATGTTGCGAATACGGTAATTTAGCTTCAACAAAAATTTACAAAACAAACCTAATTAACCAACAAAAAGTAACACTATGAGAAAAACGTTCTTTACACTTTTACTAGTAACGGTGTTCTCTGTAGTATTTGCACAAACAAAAAACTACAAGGATTACACTATTAGTTATGGAGCTGCAAAAGGCGAAATGCAGCTTAACTTCGCAATTGATACATTTAAAATTGCTGATGTTGAATTTAATGGAGTTAAATACTCCACTATTCAATTCAGCAATGGAGTTAACACCAGTAAAAAGGGCTTTGCTGAGCTTCCAATGCTCAACGCAACCCTGCAACTCAACAACGACAATGATGTTCAGATTGCTATAGAGGAAGGAAAATACATCGATATCAAGCTAAAGAATCCGATGCTCCCTTCAAGAGGAACGATTTACCGTCAGCAAGACCCAAAATCGATACCTTACGTTATTGCTACTGAATCAAAAGTAAATGCTTGGTACCCTGAGAATATTGCAGAAAGTGCTGAGCCTTTTATTTTTAGAGATGCACGTGGGGTAAACATTTATGCCTATCCATTCCGTTACAACTCTGTAACCAACACTCTTCGTGTATATAAATCGTTTAAAGTTATTGTCAAGGAAGATAAGACTAAATCGACAAACCCTTTAATCAATAAGCCTAGTTATATTGACCCAACAGTTAACGATGTATATAAATCTCTCTTTTTAAACTACTCTGAATCAAAATTTTCCAACCAGATAGGTGAGTTCGGTGAGATGTTAGTTATTTACACATCGCGCGATGCATCTGTTATTCAGCCTTATATTGATTGGAAAAGACAAAAAGGATTCACCGTTAATACCTTGCAGGTTGCAACTGGAACCAATGTTAAAACAAGCATCCAGAATGCTTACACCAGCAATCCTAATCTACTTTATGTTCAATTGGTGGGCGATTGGGCAGATATTAAATCGGACTTAGGAACTTCACAAAGTGCACCAATGGATCCCTATATGGGCTGTGTTGCTGGTAGCGACTATTACCCAGAACTTATCATTGGACGTTTCTCTGCTAGTACAACTGCACAGGTTACAATTCAGGTAAACAAAGCAATAAACTATGAGAAAAATCCTGATATGGCTGGCACTTGGTATAAAAATGGGCTTGGCATTGCATCGAGCGAGGGTGATGGTAGTGGCGATGATGGCGAGATGGATAAAACCCACATGGATTATATCAAGAACAACAAACTATTGGCTTACACCTATACAGATGTAGCTAGTCAATACCAACCCAGTGCAACAGCATCGGGCGTAGCAACATCTGTTAATAATGGTATAAGCGTTATTAACTATTGCGGACACGGTTCTGAAACTACTTTTGTAACAAGCGGTTATAGCAACACCAATATTAATGCTTCAACAAACGGCAGTAAACTTCCTTTTATCTTCTCTGTAGCCTGTGTTAATGGTAAATTCCATATGACTACTGGTGATTGCTTTGCTGAAGCTTGGCTAAGAAAAGAAAACGGTGGTGCTGTGGCAACTATCATGTCGACTATCAACCAACCATGGATTCCACCAATGCGTGGCCAGGACTACTTCAACGATATTCTAATTGGCGGATATAACTATACTTCAAACCCCGGCGATGGAACAAACACAACCGCAAGCGATTTAAGAACAACTTTTGGTTCAATCACTTTCAACGGAACTGTGCTTATGCTTGCAGAGCAATATACCGATACTGACACACGTGAAACATTCCAAACTTGGACTATTTTTGGCGATGCATCGTTACAAGTTAGAACAAACACACCTAAGGCTATTGCAGTTACTGCAGGTAATGTAACTGGAAGTCCTTATAATGTTACAGTAACCTCCAATGGCACCGCATTAGCCAATGCTCGTGTTGCTTTATTCCAGAATGGTGTTTCGTATACGGCAATAACCAACTCATCAGGAGTTGCTTCAATCGCCCATAACTTTTCAAGCGGAACAGCAACCGTAACCGTTACTGCTTATAATTACGGAACTTACCAAGCATCAGTTAGCGTTGGTTCATCAACAACCCCACCTTCAACTCCAACAGGTCTAGCATCATCCAACGTAACATCGAGCTCATTTACATTGGGTTGGAATGCATCGGTTGGGGCAACATCGTACGATGTTCAAATTCGTCCACAAGGCGGAAGTTGGACAACCTACAACACAACGAGCAACATCTATAATGCATCTGGCTTAAGCGCATCTACAACCTACGAGGCTCAGGTTAGCGCTAAAAACTCTTACGGTAGTAGTACATACACAAGTGCAATTTCAGTTACCACATCTACAGCAGGCACTGCTCCAGCAACTCCAACAGGATTAACATCATCGAACGTGACTACTAGTGGAGCATCGCTTGCTTGGACTGCCGTGAGCGGAGCAACATCATACGATGTTCAGATACGCCCACAGGGTGGAACTTACTCTACTTACAACGTTACAACCAACAGCTATAGCGCAACCGGATTAACAGCCAACACAACCTATGAGTGGAGCGTTAGTGCTAAGAATAGTTATGGCAGCAGCAGTTATGCTACAACAGTTACGTTCACAACCCAGAATACATCGAGCGGTATTTCGCTCCCAGTATCGGAAAGTTTTGCCACATCAACAATTCCAACAGGTTGGACAACCCAAAATACTGGAACAAGCATAACTGAACGTTGGTCAGTTTCTAACACTGCCAATGCTGGGGGTGCTGCTTACGAAATGAAGTGTACTTATCAAAATGTAAACCCAGGAACAACACGCTTAATAACTCCTGCTGTTAACACCGTTGGCGTTAGCCAAGTGACATTCTCGTTCAAGCATATGTTAGATGCATATGGAACAGGTGCAACTCTTAGAGTTCAAACTTCGAACGATAAAACTAACTGGACAAATACAAGTTGGTCTGCGGCAACTTCAAGCACTAACATTTCAGCTGCTACTGTTAACGTGACAGTTACAACTAACTTAAACTCTGAAACTACCTACTTTGCTATTGTTATTGATGGCAACCTTTACCAAATTGATTACTGGTATATTGACAATGTTTCAATTACTGCAGGTAGCGGAGCAACCATTCCTACTGTTACAACAACTGCCATCTCTGCCATTATTTCTAGCGGTGCAACTAGTGGTGGTAATGTAACTGCCGACGGTGGTGCCGCTGTAACTGAAAGAGGCATTTGCTACAGCACAACTGCAAACCCAACAATAGCAAATAGTAAAGTGGTTAGCGGCTCAGGTACAGGTTCTTTCAGCGCAACAATGAGCGGACTTACTGCCAGCACAACTTACTACGTGAGAGCTTACGCTACCAATAGTGCTGGTACAGCATACGGTTCGCAGGTAAGCTTTACAACCTTAACTGATGGAGGCTCAACCTCAGATATTACTATAGGAACAGGCACATCAACTCAAGGTTACCCAATCAACTGCTACTACGGTTACGAGAGAAGCGCATCTATTTACACTGCAACAGAAGTTGGAAGTGCTGGTTCAATAAGCAAGCTGGCATGGTACCCTACATTAACCACAACATATAATGTTCCTATTAAGATTTACATTAAGCATACAACTGCTACAACCCTTACAGCGAGCACCTGGTCTACATTAACTTCTGGCGCAACCCTTGTTTACAGCGGAACAATGGCAGGAACAACTGCTAATGCATGGAAAGAGTTTGTTCTATCTACAGCGTTTAACTACACTGGCGGTTCAAACAACTTAATGGTGCTTGTTGAAACCAACTATGGTGGAACAGGTGCAGGTTCAAGCACTGGTGCTGCAGTACGTTACTCATCTGCAACCAGTAAGCATTTGTATGTCAGAGCTGACAACTCTGCTCCTACAGGTAATGGAACCGTAAGTAGCTATCGTCCAAATATCAAGATATCGATTACAAGGTCTAGAATTGATGATGACAGCAATAATAATATTTCAATAAGCAATGTTAATATTAGCGCTTTCCCTAACCCTGCAAAAGAAAAGATTACAATTGTTAGCAATGTTGAAATAGAATCGGTAGATATCTACTCAATTACAGGGGCTAAGGTTTACTCAAAACCGTTTACTTCTAACGAAATTGATTTAACTGACTTCCAGAGTGGAATTTATCTTGTTGTGCTAAACGACGGGGTAAAACGTCACACCTTAAGAATAATTAAGCAATAAAGGTGTTTGGTTAAATTTAAAGGCCGTAACTTTAAGGTTACGGCCTTTTTGTTATAAAATCATTGCGTTTATAACCAATGAAACCTTATACCTCCGCTTGGCATAATATACATAAAATCAGCATTAATGCTCTTGTTGATTTTTGCATCAGCAAATAATGTGATGTTTAGCGATGATGATGTTGACAACTTTACACCAAGTATCTTCTGCTCAATACCTATACGACCAATAACATCGGGTTGAAACTTCTCCTCCCCATTTAAAGAACGATTACCGCCCTCGGCACCAATTCCGATATATGGATTTAATATAATAGGTATATAAAACTTTAAATCAAGTCCATATCGGAAACTCCCCTTCTTCCATTCAACTTTATTTTGGTTATCAATAACATCGACCAACAGCAATCCCTCAGTTCCAGCCCAGGTACCAATTGCCATTTTTTTTGTAATTGAAAAATCGCTGGTACACACCTTACTTAACCTGTAGAATTGTACATCTATACCTGTGGGTTCAAGAATATCAAACCCCACACCCACTCTCCAACGGCCAGTATGCTCCTTTTTATCCTGTAACCAGTTGTTTTTTTTATGCTGAGCCTGCAACTGATGTGCGTCACAAAACACGAATAGCAGAACAGTGCTAAATGTAACAATACGAAATATCTTTACCATATTATGAACTTAAATTGAATTGCTTAGGCTAGTTTTAAGGATATTGTAAACGTACTTCCTTTGTTAATTTCACTTTCAACAGAAATAGTGCCTCCATTACGTTCGACAAACTCCTTACTCAAAATTAACCCCAAACCAGACCCTTTTTCATTGTGGGTTCCTGGGGTTACAATGTCCTTATCAATTCTAAAGAGTTTCTTAATTCTATCGCTACCAATACCCACACCATTATCGGCAATACTAAGATAGCTGTAACCATTACCTATCTTTGAGGAGACGGTTATTCGCCCATTATCATTGGTAAACTTAACCGCATTGGTTATAATGTTTCGAATAACTGTATGCAACATATTTTCATCAGCAAAAACGGTAATATTTTCGGGCACATCTACATCTAAATTAATTTGTTTTAAATCAATTTTAGATTTAACCAACTCAACATTCTCCCGAATAAGAGAAAGCAGGTTAAGCGGTTCTGGGCTAAACTTAATATCTCCCATTTGGCTAGTTGACCAATCAAGCAAATTTTCCAGCAAATTATAGGTTGTATGCGACAGCCTATTAAGTTCCTCAATAATTCGCTTGGTTCTCTGCTTATCTATATCGTCAATGTCGGTTAAGATATAGCCTGTTGTATTAACAAGAGTGCTTATGGGATTTCTCAGATCATGAGCAATAATGCGGAAGAATTTATTCTTTGTGGCATCGCTAATTTCCAGCTCATTCTTCTTCTTCTCAATCTCTTCCTTTTGTGCTTCTAACTCTACATTTTTTGCGGTAATCCAATCATTAGCCTCCTTTAGATGTTCCGCCTGAACAAGAATCTCCTCGTTCTGAATCAGAATCTCTTGAGTTCGCTCACGAACAAGCTGCTCTAGTTTATTTTTTTCGAGTATTAATCGGTACGTGTAAAACTTTACTATGGAGATTATTAGCAAACTCGCCGCAATTAAATAACCAAAAAGAGCATAAATAGTCCTATACCAAGGAGGCAAAACACTGAATCGGTACTCTGCAACTGGACTTTCAATTCCGTAAATATTTTTGGACTTAACCCTAAATGTATAACTTCCTTCAGGTAGGTTGGTGTACTCCTTTTTTACTTCGTTTGTCCATGCTGACCATTGCCTATCGTAACCCAAAAGCGAATAGCTATATAACTTTTTAACATCGCCTTCAAAATAAGGCCATGAATAGAAAAAAGTAATTGAGTTATTACTATACTTTAAAACGGTACCAAAATCAACAACTGTACTTGTATCAACAATAAAATCGATATCACTTACCCGTGAGTAATTTGTACCTCCAAAAAGAAGTGAATCGCCACTAACAACTTTGCGAATTAAAGCTGGCGGAATGCTATAAAAATTACGTTCAGGGCTGTTTTTCCTTAAGAATACTCCTTCTTTGGTACTAAACCACAACAGTGAATCGCGGTGATGTATAACATAAAATAAGGTTAACTCCGCAGCCCTATTCCTGTTTCTGGTTAATGAGTCTAATTTAGCCCGTTCTTTCTGTTCTTCATTAAGATTCTGCTCTGTTAGCGGGTAAACTTCAAAGCGGTTCAGAGAATCAATAAAGTAATAGTAATTTGTGTCGGTTTCGAACACCACTGGACTATGTATATCATATATAGTAAGGTATCTTGTTTTAGGAAAACCTAATAACGAGTCACAATGCTCAACTACAGGATTTGCTGAGCAAATATTCTTAACCCGATAAAGACCCTTTTGCCGAACCCTAGCCCACAAGTTACATAATGTGTCTTCACCAATTTGGCTAACAGACTCATTCACCAGAAATTTCATACCTAAATCCTTCCATCCACCCTGAGAGTAATTCAACTCCGCAATTCCTGTATTTGTTGCCAAATACAATCGTTCGGGTTGCATTTTACTCTGCTGCAAACTGTTAACAGCATCGTACTTTGCAATTTTTCTTGATTTTTCTCCATTAATTTGATAAACACCTGTTCGGGTGGCAACTAAAAGAATAGTATTATTATCGGGAATAAAGTTAACCTCATCAACACTGGTTTTTATCATTTTTTCAGAGCCTGGTGGCTGAAAGTATATGAAACCCCAAGCTTGTTCAAAATCGCCTTCAACTTCAGCAAAAGTATTCAGTTCAACTGAATTTGGATTAAGCTTAGTGTAAAATATGCCCGAAGCAGTTGAAACATAAATATAATTGCCAATTTGAGCTACGTCAGATAGCGCTCCACTAATCCCCATTGCCTCACTCCAATATCGGTATGGCGACATAACCTCTACATGGCAAATACCATTATCGAGCGCTAACCATAAGTTATGCTTATCATTTGAGAATAAGTATAGGGTGGGGCTTTTAACACCAATTGTTCTGGAATCAACTATATCCAGAACATTCCAAGCCTTATCAACAATTAATAAATCGCCAGAAATTGAACTGAATGCATAAACATTTTTGGTTATCTCTATTCCATGATAAAAGGAATGCTTAATAAAATAATCATTTGTTTTTTTTGCCTTTAAAGATAAATCAGCAAC
>CAZTVB010000067.1:0-9508 GCA_964616315.1 uncultured Rikenellaceae bacterium | reverse complement strand
ACTTAATGTAGTGGTATACTTTTGTGGCAGAATTCAGACAGAAGATTTAGGACAGAAGATTTCAGATTAGAAATTAAAGAATCGTAATCTTTACATCTAGCATCTAATGTCTAGCATCTGAAATCAAATTTACAATGCAGGATTATTTAAACGAGTTAAGCGAAGTTCAACGTCAGGCGGTTACCACCACAGAGGGGCCCAGCTTGGTTATTGCATCGGCAGGTTCAGGAAAAACTCGCGTGCTTACTTTTAGAATTGCACATTTGCTTACGCAGGGTGTGCCACCATGGTCAATCCTTGCCCTTACTTTTACCAACAAGGCAGCCAAGGAGATGAAGGAGCGTATTGGTAGAATTGTAGGCGAAAAGGAAGCCTCAAAACTATGGATGGGTACTTTTCACTCAATATTCGCCAAGATTCTTCGTAACGAAGCTGAAAAACTAGGCTTTGTAAAAACTTTCACCATATACGACACAACCGACTCAAAAAACCTTATCAACCAGATAATTAAAGAACTAAAACTCGACCCTCAGGTTTACAAAGCAAGCGAGGTGTTAAGTAGAATATCATCCGCAAAAAACAATTTAGTTACACATCAAGCATACTCAAGTAACAGCAATATCCTTGCACAGGATGCAAAAAGCCGTAAATCTGAAATAAACAAAATTTATACTCTATACGCTCAGCGTTGCTATAAGGCTTCAGCAATGGATTTTGATGATTTACTGCTGAATGTAAACATACTATTCCGCGATTTCCCAGATGTGCTGGAGCATTACCAGCGACGCTTCAGGTATATTTTGGTTGATGAGTACCAGGATACCAACCTTTCGCAGTACATGATTGTGAAAAAACTGGCAACAAATCACCGAAATGTTTGCGTGGTTGGCGATGACGCTCAAAGTATTTACTCATTCCGAGGAGCAAAGATTGAGAATATCCTAAATTTTCGTAACGATTATCAGGACTACAAACTGTTTAAACTGGAACAAAACTACCGCTCCACTCAAACCATTGTTAACGCTGCAAACAGCGTAATTGAGAAAAATCAGAAACAGATTAAAAAAGTTGCCTACTCCGCTAACGATGTTGGTGAAAAGGTTAAACTTCTACAATCATACACCGACCAAGAGGAAGGCTTTCTTGTTGCATCGGAAATCCTTAGTATAGTTCAGCAAAACCATTGTAAGTACAGCGATATTGCTATTCTTTATCGAACTAATGCGCAATCGCGTATTTTTGAGGAGACCCTGCGCAAACGCAACATTCCTTACAAAGTCTACGGCAGCTTATCGTTCTATCAACGTAAGGAGATTAAGGATTTGCTTGCGTACTTTAGGTTAGCAGTGAATCCAAATGACGATGAAGCTTTACGGAGGATTGTGAACTATCCCGCCCGTGGTATTGGCGATACCACTATGCAGCATTTGACTGAACTTGCTAATCATAATGGGATTAGCCTTTGGAATGCTATTCAGAAATTACCTTCGGTAAACAGTGGTATTAAAGGGCCAACTGTTAAGAAGTTGATGGATTTTGCAGGTTTAGTTGGAAGTTATCAGGCAATGATTTACAGCGCCGATGCATACGAAACTGCATACGCAATTGCAAATGGCTCAGGAATTTTGAATGACCTGAAACTAGACAAATCGCCTGAAGGAATTTCCAGACTTCAAAACATTGAGGAATTAATAAACGGTATTCGCGAATTTATTGATTCCCGAAAGGAAGAAGGTGTGGAAGGCACCGTTACACTGGTCGACTACCTAGAAAATGTTGCATTGCTAAGCGACTTGGATACCGACAATCCTGATGACCGCGATAAGGTTAGCGTTATGACAATCCACTCATCAAAAGGATTGGAGTTCGATTTTGTTTTCCTAACGGGTTTGGAGGAAAATCTATTCCCGTCGAGCATCACAACTCAATCTGCAGACGATTTGGAGGAAGAACGCAGATTGTTTTACGTTGCCATTACTCGCGCAGCCAAAAAGGTAACAATTTCGTACGCACAAACCCGCTACAAATGGGGAACACCCAACAACTGCACTCCAAGCCGATTTATCAATGAGATTGACCAACAGTACGTGGAATCATCAGCAGATATTTCCAATGTGTTTAGAGGAGCACAAACCGAAAAGATTAATCCCTTTGCACGGCTAAATCAACCCTCGAAAACAAACACATTCTCCAACGGTGGATTTCAGCAAAAAACGACCGCGGCAGCACCTTCTACTCCTAAAGGAAACCTAAAAACTGTTCTCCCCGATGCATTTAAGGAGGGAATGAACGTGTATCACGAAAAATTTGGGCAAGGAAGAATTTTAGCAATTGAAGGCGAAGGCCCCAACAAGAAAGCAACAGTTGCATTTGACGTTGCTGGGCAAAAAAATCTTCTGCTAAAGTACGCCAACCTAAAGCTGGTTGAGAACTAGAAGATATTTTCTAAAAACCGCCGGCTTAATCGCTTAAATTACTTTTCTTTGCATAAAATTGAGCAAGCAATGGCTAACAATAAATACTGCACATCTCTAAACGACTTTGTAAGGCGAAAAACCATTGAGGTTAACGTTGGAGGAACACCACTTGGAGGTAGCAATCCAATTAGGGTTCAAACAATGACCACCACCAACACCAACGACACCATTGCAACAACCGAGCAGTGTATTCGTTCCTTTGAAGCAGGTGCCGAGTATGTACGAATTACTACACAAGGAGTTAAGGAAGCCTCCAACCTAGAGAATATCAAAAAAGAACTTATAAAAAGAGGATACAATATCCCGTTAGTAGCCGATATCCACTTTAACCCTTCGGCTGCCATTGAAGCGGCAAAACATGTTGAGAAAGTTAGAATAAATCCAGGCAACTTTATTGATTCCAGAGCCAAGTTCGAAAGCATTAACTATACAGATGAAGAATATGCCATTGAACTTGCAAAAATTGAGGAAAAACTTTTACCGCTCGTTAACCTTTGCAAGGAACGTGGAGTTGTAATGCGAATTGGGGTAAACCACGGTTCGCTATCGGATAGAATTATGAGCCAGTATGGTGATACCCCCGATGGAATGGTTGAATCGGCTCTTGAATTTTTACGAATTTGCAAAAAGTTGAAGTTCGACAACATTGTTATATCGATGAAATCGAGCAATACAAGGGTAATGGTTTATGCTGTGCGTTTGCTTATAAACAGAATGGATGCAGAGGGTATGCATTACCCACTACACCTTGGCGTAACCGAGGCCGGCGATGGCGAGGATGGCCGTATAAAATCGGCGGTGGGCATTGGCACTCTACTTGCCGATGGTATTGGCGATACAATCCGCGTATCGCTCACAGAGGAGCCCGAGTACGAAATACCCGTTGCAAAGAAACTGGTTAATTATTTTGGCAATCGGAAATCAAACCCAACAATTGACGAGATAAACGAGCCACCGTACAATCCATTTGAATACAACCGTAGAGAAACTATTTCCGCAGGAAATATTGGGGCTAATAATCCACCAATAGTTGTTGCGAATATTAGCAATCAACCCATTGTCAATGAAAAAACACTGAATAACTGGGGATGGTTTCTGAATACACAAAGCAATAGTTGGGAAAGAAAGGATGTTGCGGCTGATTACTTCTTTGTGGGAGATGCACAGTTTGAAGCATCAATAAAGAGTGAACAACTACCAATTATTCAGAGCTCTAGTATTATATCAATTGATAGTTTAAAGCAAGGAGTTAATAAAAACTATCAATTGATAAAATTAGACTACTCTGATTTAAAGAATACTGCCAATATAGAATTGCTTAAGAAAATAAATGCAACAATCATTTTAAGCACAAACAATAGCAATGGATTTGCAGAACAGCGTGCGGCATTTATAAAACTTATTGAAAATGGAATAAAATTACCTGTAATTGTGCACAGGGAGTACTCCGATGACAACAAGGAAAATTTCCAACTAAAATCGGCATCGGATATTGGCGCTTTACTTATTGATGGTTTTGGCGATGGCATTATGCTTACCGCTCCAAACATTGCCGATAACGATATTTGCTCCACAGCATTTACCATTCTGCAAGCGGCCCGTACTCGAATTTCGAAAACAGAGTACATATCGTGCCCAGGATGTGGGCGAACACTTTTCAACTTGCAGCAAACGCTGCAAAGGGTAAAATCCACCACTGCACAGCTAAAAGGTCTGAAAATTGGGGTTATGGGTTGCATTGTGAATGGTCCTGGCGAAATGGCCGACGCCGATTACGGTTATGTTGGCGCAGGACCTGGCCGCATAACCCTTTACAAGGGCAAGGAAGTTGTGAAGAAAAACATTCCCGAGGAGAATGCTATAGAAGAATTAATCAATGTAATTAAGGAAAATGGAGACTGGAAAGAGTGATTTCTTCCTTTAAATACAAAATAGCCCCGAGTTAAAACTCGGGGCTATTCATTTACAATACTCTCTTCAGAGCAATATTTATCATTCTAAACATTGAGACTATCCATTCGCTTTCCCCCTTTTAAGCGAAGCCCAAACACCCACAACACTTAAAGCAGCAAACACAACAAATGCCGTTTCTATTGCCCATACAAACTCCCTATGATTGCTGGGCTTTATGGCATCCTTGCCTATATAAACCTGAATTATTAATGCAGCAATGCCCATACTAAGCATCTGACCCGTTAATCGCATTGTACCAACGGTTCCCGAGGCCAAACCTAAAAAGCGTCTATCTACCGAACCCATAATAGAATTGGTATTGGGCGACGAAAATAGCCCAAACCCTAAACCCAGAACCACAAGGGTTGCAATCAAGTACAAGGTTGATGTACTAGCATTTAAAGGCACAAGCATCAGTAATCCAACCGCCGATATACCCATCCCCAGCGAGGCTAATATTCGGGGGTCGGTTTTATCGGATAATTTGCCAGCCCAAATTGCAATAACCGCCATAACAATGGGCTGTGTAACAAGTACCATCCCTGCTTCGCGAGGAGTTAACCCTTTTATATACTGCAAGTAAAGGCTAAGAACAAAAGTTACAGCAAATGTTGTTGCATAGTTTATTAGTGCTGCTAAGTTTGCAAAAGCAAACAGCTTATTTGTTTTGAATAGGCTGATGTCCAAAACAGGCGATTTTACATTTAACTCAACCCATACAAACCAAATTAGCCCTGCTAACCCTATAGCAGTTAAGCCTACGGCCAACATATCTGGAAGTTGAGAGAAACCGTACATAAAAGCAGTCATCGCTGGTATGTATATCAATGTTCCCAAATAGTCGAAACCCTCGTTCTTTGCCTCAGCCCACTCGTGCCTTATTGCAATACGGGTTGCAATGGCCGATGGCAAACCAATGAGAATTGGAACATAGAATAAGCTATGCCAACCAAACCAAGAAATAAGGAATCCTCCAATTATTGGTGCAGCCGATAGCCCTATGTAAACGGCTGTTACATTTAACCCAATAGCCTTCCCTCGCTCCGATGGGGGAAAAACTGATGTTACCAACGCCATACCTGTAGCAAACACCATTGAACTGCCAATTCCTTGAATAACCCTAAATACAATTAATAATGTTCCAGAGGTAGATAATGCACAAAGTGCAGAACTAATCACAAGTAAGATATTGCCCCAGAAGAAAACTCTTTTACGACCAACAATATCGGCCAGTTTGCCAATTGGCACCAGAAAAACTGCAGACGATAGCAGGTACGACATTGCCACCCAGCTCATTTCAACCGCATTCAAATCAAAATCGTCGCTTATTTTTGGCAGAGCCAAGTTAACCGCAGCCCCAATAAATGGTGTGATAAACGAGGTTATCATCACCAAAATCAACACCAAATTCTTACTAACACTATTCTCTTGCATATACATTCAATTTTGCGGTGCAAATGTAACAATTGTAAAAGTCATAACTTTGAAAATTCGACTCAATAATATTTCCAATGATTAATTCAGGTTAAAAAATATTATAAACCTCAGAATGTTTTATAAAAAGTATCTACCTTAGCAATTGATTTTACAACTTGTTGGAATAAATGGCTAAGATTCTGGTAGTGGACGACGATTCCACCTTTTGTTTAATGCTCAAAACCTACCTTACAAAGCAAGGGCATCAGGTTAACGAGGCTTTCTCGTTCGATGAGGCCAGCAGGCTAATTCGTGCAAATAAGTACGATGTTGTGCTATCGGATTACAGGTTACCTGAGAAAAGTGGGTTGGATGTTTTGGTGGAGGCAAAACGTAAATCACAATCGACCGTCGTGATACTTATGACTGGGTATGCCGATATCCGCCTTGCGGTTAATGCCATTAAGCAGGGTGCTTACGATTATGTTACCAAGCCCATAAACCCTGATGAGATTCTAGCAGCCATCAACAATGCATTAGTACCTTGTGACTCCCAATCCAAGCAATCTGAATCATTAGCACAAACTGATGGATTTAATTTTATTAAGGGAGATAGTGACTATAGCCAGCAGGTAAACAAATACATCAGCATTGTTGCTCCAACAAACATTTCAGTTATTATTCATGGCGATAGCGGTACTGGAAAAGAATATATTGCACGACAAATCCACCACGAGAGTAAACGAGCCATCAAGCCATTTGTAGCGATAGACTGTGGGGCTTTACCCAAAGAACTTGCCGCAAGTGAATTCTTCGGACATATTAAAGGGTCGTTTACAGGAGCTATTTCCGATAAGGTTGGCCAATTTGAAGTGGCCAATGGAGGAACCCTTTTCCTCGATGAAATTGGAAATCTACCCTATGATGTTCAGGTAAACCTACTAAGAGCATTACAGGAACGTAGAATAAAGCGTATTGGAAGCAGCAAGGAAATACCCGTTGATGTTAGAATTATTGTTGCAACCAACGAAAACCTGCTCGATATGGTTAACCGCGGCACTTTCCGCGAAGACCTTTATCACCGACTAAACGAATTTGCCATACGTGTTGCACCTCTACACGAGCGAAAATCGGACCTATTGATATTTGCAAGAACATTCCTCGACCAAGCCAACCGAGAGTTAAGCAAAACTATCAATGGATTCAACTCAGATGTAATGGACATCCTGATGAACTACAGCTGGCCTGGCAACCTTCGTGAATTAAAGAACGTAATTCGCAGAGCAGTTTTACTTGAGCAGAGTTCAATGATTTCGTTAATTAGCCTCCCTTCTGAAATTATCCGAAAAGAAAACCAAGCATCAACCGATTTCAAGAAAGCGGAGGTCGAAAATCTTAAGGATATGAAGGAGAAAGCCGAGTACGAATTAATTATGTCAACTCTGGAAAAAGTCCGATACAACAAAAGCAAAGCTGCCGAACTACTCGACATTGACCGCAAGACCCTTTATAACAAGATGAAACAGTACGGCATTCCATACTAGTATTTTGCTAATAGGATTATTTTCAACATAAAATTTACCCTTGCAAAATCATCTTTTAAAGTTTAGCTTTGCAGAAAATTGGGACTGACTTAACCTTTTTCGAAACCCTCTTTTTTATTTGGCACATTTATTCTACATTTAACACACAATTCACAAATAATGGATTACAATACACAGCGCAAGAAACTTGTTTTACCAGAATACGGAAGACACATCCAGCAAATGGTTGATTACATTGCTGGGATTGAGGATAGAGATGAACGCAACCGTTTGGCTAAAGCACTAATTGGGATTATGGGAAACCTTAACCCTCATTTACGCGACATCAACGATTTTAAACATAAACTCTGGGACCACCTTTTCATAATGTCTGATTTTAAATTGGATATTGATTCGCCTTACCCAATCCCTTCGCGCGAGGAGTACATGGAAAAACCCCAACAAATTCCTTACCCCAACAATCCTATAAAGTACAAGCACTACGGTCGTGTAATTGAGTTGATGATTGAGAAAGCCATTGAGATGGAGGAAGGTCAAGAGAAAGATGCGCTCAAACAACTCATTGCTAATCAGATGAAAAAAGCAAACATTGCTTGGAATAAGGATTCTGTTATTGATGAGGATATCTTTAGAGATATGAAAACACTTAGCAATGGAAAACTTGAAATAACTCCAGGTCTAAAACTTGTTGATAACAGGGATTTCAAAAATAAACGGCCAAAACACCAACAGCATCAACAACACCGTAAACGATAAAATATCACTATGGCTACATTCGAGGTTTATGGAGGAAAGCGCCTTAAAGGCGAACTTCACCCACAAGGAGCAAAAAACGAGGCACTACAAATTCTATGCGCAGTACTTTTAACCCCAAAGCCAGTAACCATAAAAAACATTCCCGACATAAGGGATGTAAATAAGTTGATTGAACTACTCCAAGGAATGGGTGTTGAAGTAACCCGCAACAGTCAATCGGAGTGTGTTTTCAAAGCAAACAATGTTAGTATCGATTACCTCTCAACTGAGGATTTCAAGGTAAAAGCTGCAGCTATTCGTGGCTCCATAATGGTTGTTGGACCATTGCTTGCCCGTTTTGGTAAGGCCTATGCTCCTAAACCTGGGGGCGATAAAATTGGTCGTCGTAGGCTCGATACGCACTTCCTTGGTTTTGAAAAGTTAGGTGCAAAATTCAACTTCGATTCGCAGGATAATTTTTTCACCATTGAGGGAAAAAATATGAAGGGCGCTTACATGCTACTCGATGAAGCCTCTGTAACAGGTACCGCAAATATTCTAATGGCTGCGGTACTAACTCCCGGGAAAACAACCATTTTCAATGCAGCTTGCGAACCCTACCTACAGCAACTAAGTAAGATGCTTGTGAGTATGGGAGCAAAAATAAACGGCATAGGCTCAAATTTACTTACCATTGAGGGCGTTGAAAGTTTGGATGGTTGCGAACACACCATTCTGCCCGATATGATTGAGATAGGCTCATTCATCGGCCTTGCAGCAATGACCAATAGCGATATTACCATTAAGAATGTTTCGTACCAAAACCTTGGAATTATTCCTGACGCATTCCGCCGAATGGGAATTAACTTTGAGGTGATTAACGACGATATCCATATTCCTTCGCAGGAACACTACGAGATTGATACTTTCATAGATGGCTCAATCCTTACTATAGCTGATGCACCTTGGCCGGGACTAACTCCCGACCTTCTCAGCGTGTTCCTTGTAGTTGCAACTCAAGCCAAAGGCTCGGTGCTGATTCACCAAAAAATGTTCGAGAGCAGACTATTCTTTGTAGATAAGCTAATTGATATGGGTGCTCAAATTATTCTTTGCGACCCTCACCGTGCAACAATTATAGGCCATAACCGCCAAATGAAACTTCGCCCAACTGTAATGACCTCACCCGATATTCGTGCTGGTGTTGCACTACTTATTGCAGCCTTGAGCGCCGAAGGCAAAAGCACAATTCATAACATCGAACAAATTGACCGCGGCTACGAAAATATTGATGCTCGCTTAAATGCAATTGGCGCGGATATTAGAAGGATAGGATAATATCAAATATGTGTCAACAAATAAAAAAATCAACCAAATCAAGGT
>CAZTVB010000066.1:0-9590 GCA_964616315.1 uncultured Rikenellaceae bacterium | reverse complement strand
GGTTTAAAAGTTCAGGTTTACTAGAAAAACCAAATTTAGTCTTTTGTTTCGAAATATAAAATGATGTTGAATTTTGTAAAATCATGAGTATCCAATACCTTAATGTCTTAGTAACTCAATAACTCAATCCTCCTATAGCCGATTAACCAAAAAAATCTGTAGTTTTGAACGCATAAAATTGATTGATGAGAACCCTATACTACATAGCCTTAATTGCATTAGGATTTGGAATAATTGCTTGCGAACGCGATAATTTTTCCGATAGTCCCTCGCTGAAATTGAAATTTTCGGCCGATACAGTCCTTTTCGATACCGTCTTTACTTCTATAGGCTCATCTACTCGATATCTGAAAGTTTATAACAAAACCAATTCCGATGTTCGAATTTCATCAATAAAATTAGCTGGTGGCTCAACATCACCATTTCGGATTAATGTTGATGGGATGAGTGGTACTAATTTCTCTGATATACCGCTCAGGTCAAATGATAGTCTATTTGTATTTGTTGAGGTAACTGTTGACCCGACATCGCAGAACCCTCCGTTATTAATTTCTGATTCTATAGTTTTTCTTACCAATGGTAATGTTCGGGATGTGAATTTGATTGCTTGGGGGCAGGATGTGCATCTGTTTAAATCAAAAACAATTACCACCGATACTGTTTTGCAGGCCGATAAGCCATATCTTATTTATGATTATCTTTCGGTAAATCCTAACGTTTCATTGACCATTGAGGCGGGTGCAAAGTTGCATTTTCATAATTTTTCGCAGTTTATAGTTGCTGGAACAATAAAAGTTAACGGAGAACCCGAGAAACCTGTGGTTTTTGAGGGTGATAGGCTAGAAGATTTTTACCGCGACAAGGCTGGACAGTGGAATGGTGTTTGGCTTTACGCCGGCAGTAAGAATAATATAATTCAGTGGGCTGAAATAAAAAACTCCATTGTAGGTTTAATTGTCGACACTTGTGTTACTCCTGGAATTCCTACGGTTGCAATTAGTCATTCAAAGGTGGAGAATACCAGTTATATTGGACTGCTTGCCCGTGGTGCAAAAATTGATGCCGATAATTGCCTGTTTGCAAACTCTGCACAGGTTTCCGTTGCCTTAACAATGGGTGGAACTTACCGTTTTTATCATTGCACAGTTGCAAATTACTGGGGCGATTATATGTTTCGCAAAGGACCCGCATTGTTGCTGAATAATTATTACTTGTATCAGTTAGTAGAAAACGGATCGTACTATGTTGAACCGAGGGATCTAACCGAGGCATCATTTTACAATAGCATTATTTATGGCACGATAAGCAATGAGTTTTCTGTTGATAATAAGGTTAACGGCCAAGTTGTTAATGCCCAAATGAACTATTATTTTCAGGATTGTATACTTAAAGTTCCTTCCAGTTTCGATTTAAGCGATGAGAGTAAGTTTAATCGTATTCTTAGGCTCGATCCAAAGTTTAAAGACCCTTACAAGCATATTTATCTGCTCGATACCCTAAGTCCTGCAAAGGATGTGGCCAATATCGATATCTCAAATTTATACCCAATAGATTTAAAGAATTTCAATCGTTTAACCGATACCAAACCCGATTTGGGTGCGTTTGAAAGAGAAGAGTAGATTAATAATATTTAGATTTTTTTCTCCCTTGACAGGGTTCAAAACTCTGTTAGGGGTTTTATGTTTGATGGAAATTTGTTTTAACTTTATAACAAGTTAGAATAAATTTTCTTTTTACATGAGAAGAGTCCTGCTTTTTCATTTTTTAATACTCAGTGTATCATTTTCTTATTCTCAGACAGTGAGAAACCGAGTAATGTTCTACAACGTTGAGAATCTTTTCGACCCGTTCAACGATTCCCTCACTCGCGACGATGAGTTTACCCCCGACGGTGCTCGGCATTGGACTTGGAACAAGATGGAACGAAAAATTAATGGGATTTTTAAGGTGATAATGGCTGTTGGGGAGTTCGACCCTCCTGTAATTGTTGGCTTTTGCGAGGTTGAGAATGGCTTTGTTGTTCATCAACTGATTAAGGAAACCCCTTTATCAAAATTTGATTACAGAATGGTTCACCGCGAGTCGCCCGACCCTAGAGGCATTGATGTGGCGTTGATTTATCGACCAGATAGATTTCAACTGTTGGAGAAGGATTTTTTTAAGGTAACATTTCCCGATGATACATCGCGTCGTACCCGTGAGATTCTATATGCAAAAGGATTGTTGGCTACAGATACCCTGCACGTGTTTGTAAACCATTGGCCATCGAAGTTTGGTGGAGAGTTGGAGTCGGAATCGGGACGTTATGCTGCCGCATATACTCTTAAACACAAGGTGGATTCCATTCGGGTTTTCTACTCCGATGCACGCATCCTAATTATGGGCGATTTAAACGATGAGCCCGAGTCTGAACCTGTTGTTAAAGGCTTTGGTGCTTGTTTAACCGACGATACATTGTGTAACAATAATTTTGTGAACATAACAGCAATACTTAAGCAAAACGGTCAGGGGAGCTATAAGTACCAAGGAGTGTGGGGTATAATCGACCAAATAATAGTATCGCGTAGCTTGCTAGCAAAAAGACATAAGCTATATACAACCCCAGCAAATGCCAGTGTTTTTAGTGTCGATTTTTTGTTTGAGTCCGATGATGCATTTGTGGGCAAAAAGCCTTTCCGCACATTTCAGGGATATCGCTACCACGGTGGCTTCAGCGACCATTTGCCAGTTTATATTGATTTGCTTGAGAATGCTGATTATTAGTTTTTTACGCACTTTTGTTTTTTAGATTTGACTTGCAATTATATTCTCTTCCCTAAAAACATTTGCACACCCCAATAATCCTTTCTAACTTTGACCCGACTTTTGGGGGTGCCTTTAAGGCTGAGATTACACCCTTTGAACCTGATTCGGATAATACTGACGAAGGGAAAAAGAGTTTCACATTTATATCAATCTCAAGTTTTTTTTACTTCCCCCTTTTTTAGTTCGAAAGCCAAAGCCCAATTGGGAGTGCACGCCTTATTTGTGCTTTGGAAGTTCGATAATTTATGTTGAACAACTTAAAAAGGGTTTACAAAAATGAAAAGGTTTTACGTTTTACTGCTTTTGCAGTTTTTTGGTGCGTTGGCTTTTGCCAACACTTCTGAATTTGTTGGATTCTCAATTAGCGGAAAGGTTGCCGATTCCAATGGTGCTCCTTTGGTTGGAGCTACCGTAGTGTTAGAGAATACCTTGCTAGGTGTGTCGTCAGGTAAAGATGGTAGTTTTCTGATTAGCCGTTTAAAATCGGGTAATTACACCCTAGTAGTGTCATATATGGGATACGATACAAAAAAGGTTGATGTGATTATAAACGATAATGTAACTGTAAACATCACCTTAAATGAGTCTTCGTTAATGTGCGAGGAGGTTGTGGTAAGTGCCACTCGAGCATCAACACGTATGCCAATTGCACAATCTACAATGGATAAGGAAATGGTTCGAGCCAGCAATTCTGGTTTCGATGTGCCTTACCTTCTGGAAATGCTGCCTTCGGTTGTAGCAACATCGGAGGGTGGTACAGGAATTGGTAATACAACACTTCGCATTAGAGGAACAGACCACACCCGCATTAACGTTACCGTAAATGGTATTCCTTTGAACGATGCCGAATCGCAAGGTGTTTACTGGGTCGATTTGCCCGATTTTGCCTCGTCGGTGGATAATGTTCAGGTGCAACGTGGCGTGGGAACATCAACTAACGGAGCGGCGGCTTTTGGCGCAACCGTGAATTTTCAAACCGTAACTTTAAATCCAGAGCCTTTTGCTGCTGTCGATTTATTTGCTGGTTCATACAATACTCAAAAGATTTCTGGTAGAGTAGGTACTGGGTTAATAAACGGTAATTTCAGTTTTGAAGGGCGTTACTCGCAGTTGCACTCCGATGGTTATATTAAAAATGGTGGTTCAGACCACAAATCGATGTTTTTTACAAGTGCTTGGCACGGAGCAAAGAGTCTTGTGCGTTTCAACGTTATCCACGGAGAGGAGCATACCGATATAACTTGGACTGGTACGCCTAGTTATATGCTTAATACAGATCGTCGATATAATCCTGAAGGTTTATATACCGATGAATCCGGTAATGTTCAGCGCTACAACGATCAAACGGATAATTATTGGCAAACACACTATCATCTAATTTCGAGTCATGCATTAGCCGAAAATCTTACAGTGAATGCTACCTTGCATTTAACCGAGGGTAAAGGATATTATGAGGAGTATAAAGCAGACAGGGCTTTAAAGAAATATGGCTTGCCAAATGTTGTTATTGGGACTGAACTTATCGACACTAGTGATTTTATCCAACGAAAATGGATGGATAATATATTTTACGGAGCTATATCATCATTAAACTATAGTAACAGTAATTTTGAGGCAATTTTTGGAGGTGGGTGGAATAGGCATGATGGAGATCACTTTGGTAAAATTCTTTGGGCTCAATTCAACACAGGATTACCAAAGAATTTTGAGTGGTATAAAAATAATGGATTAAAAACTGATTGGAATTTATTCGCAAAATCTACATGGCAATTGAATGACTTCATAAGCATATTTGCAGATGTTCAGTACCGTGGAGTTTCATATAAACTTAAGGGCTTAGACTCTGATGTTGCAGATATTGATCAAAACCACAATTGGAAATTCTTTAATCCCAAAACTGGTGCGGTTATAAAGTTTTCACCTTCGCACGAGGTTTATTACTCTTTTGGTATTTCTAATAGAGAGCCTGCACGAAGCGATTTAAAGGATGGTCAAAAGTATGGTGATGATTATATTCCAAAACCCGAAAGACTTTACGATTGGGAGTTGGGCTATAAGTTTAAACATCAAATGGTTGCATTTAACGCTAATTTTTATTACATGCTTTACAAAGATCAGTTGGTTCTTACCGGTGAGTTAACTGATGTGGGCTATGCAAAAATGGATAATGTACCCAATAGCTATAGGGCTGGTGTTGAGTTAATGTTTGGTATGAAACCTACTAGTTGGTTGAATATAGGCATGAATACAACATTAAGTAGAAATATTATTAAAGATTACACTCAGTTTATCGATGTTTACGATAATCCAGATGATGGCAATTGGTTGAATCAAGAAACAAAAGACTTGGGTAATACCGCTATATCTTTTTCTCCTTCAATAGTTGCCTCTGGAGTGCTGACAATTATACCTTTAAAAAATTTATCATTTTCTTTAATAAGCAAGTATGTTGGTAAGCAGTATATTGATAATTCTGAGAGTAAGGATAGAATGCTTGATGCGTATTGGGTCAATAATCTAAAGTTGGATTATAAATTCTTATTAAAAGGCGCTAAATCAATTTTTGTACAGGGTATGTTAAATAACGTGCTAAATGCAAAGTACATTTCTAATGCTTGGATTTATCGCGCCAAATATCAAAATGGTGCTCCTGATTATATTGATGATGGATATTTTTCTCAGGCTCCAATCAACTTTGCCTTAAAATTAGGAGTTGAATTTTAGACTAATATTTGTTTAGTGGTGATTTTTTGTCGCCACTAAACACTTTAAAATAAAGACCATTCCAATGCTAAACTGGCTATTAAATAACTACATTGAAGTAATTGGCGCAATTGCTGGGTTAATATATTTATACTTAGAGATAAAGCAGAATTTTTGGCTTTGGCCTTTAGGATTTATTACATCGGCATTCTATGTTTACATTTTCTATGTGTCGAAGTTTTATGCGGATATGGGGCTTCAGGTTTACTACTTGTTTATTAGTGTATATGGATTGTACCACTGGCTTTATGGCGGTAATAAGGGGAAGGTCGATTCATTAAAAGTAACTCATGTTTCAAAGAAACAGATTCTTTGGCTTAGCGCTGTAACCATACTTTTTTTCTTTGTTATCGAATATATACTGGAGCAGCATACCGACTCGCCTGTTCCCATTGGCGATGCGTTTACTACAGCACTAAGCATTACAGCTACCTGGATGTTAGCTCGGAAAATTATTGAACATTGGTGGCTATGGGTTATCATCAATTCAGTATCTTTAGGTTTGTACATTTACAAAGGGCTTTACCCAACATCGGTACTATTTGTGTTTTACACTACAATGTCATTTGTTGGTTATTACCAATGGAGAAAGGAAATGTCAACTATCAACGAAAAACAAACAACCATCAACTAGCCATGCAAGCAGTTATTCTAGCCAACGGAAAGTTTCCAGAGCATCCCAAACCCCTAAGTATGCTTCTTCACGCACCTATGATTGTTTGCTGCGATGGAGCCATTGAGCATCTGGAATCACTGTGTATTACGCCCAATGCGCTTGTAGGAGATTTGGACTCTGTTAATGATCATCTGAAGAATAAGTACCAAAGTATCCTTCATCATGATCCTGACCAAAATACCAATGACCTTACCAAGGCTGTTAAATGGTGTATTGGCCAACGTATAAAAAGTATTACTATTCTTGGCGCAACTGGTAAGCGCGAAGATCATACAATTGGGAATATTGGTTTACTTATTAGTTACGCTAGGCTTGGTGTTGAAGTGGAAATCGTTTCCGATACTGGGATTTTAAAACCATTGATGAAATCAACTAAACTAGAAAGTTACAAAGGACAGCAGGTGTCAATCTTTTCAACAAGTAACGAAACTGTAATCTACTCTAAGAATTTAAAATATCCCATTGTGAATCAAACACTCCCTGAGTGGTGGATGGGTACGCTGAACGAAAGTCTTGGCGATTGGTTCGAGTTGGTTTTCGCTCCGGGGCCAGTTATCTTATATCAGAAATTCTAGATTTTACTTTCACTTTGTAATGTTTTTAATGTATTGTTTGTGAATGCAATAGTTTAATTTTATTTGATTGGACTTGGATATTAATTGCAAATTGTTACTTTTACAACGGGACAAAACAAACGTTTTAAGCATTATGAAACACATTAATTCCGTAATTACCGGAACGGGCAGTTATATTCCTTCCGTTAGGGTGACCAATAAAGAGTTTGCCCGTCATACTTTTTTCAATAAGGATGAATCGGCCATTGAGACTTTGGTTGAAGAGGTAATCTCGAAGTTTAAGGATATTACTGGAATTGAGGAGCGACGTTGGGCTACCGACGATCAGTGCGCTTCCCACATTGCAGCAATTGCGGCAGAAGAGGCCATTAAATCGGCAGGTATAGATCGTGAAACAATTGATCAAATTATTGTTGCCCATAACTTTGGCGATGTTAAACGTGATACCATTCAAACCGATGGTGTGCCTAGTTTGGCATCGAGGGTTAAGCATTTGCTGAATATTAAAAATACGTCGTGTATTCCTTACGATATCTTATTTGGATGCCCAGGTTGGATTCAGGGTGTAATCCAGGCCGATTCCTACATCAAGTCTGGAATGGCTAAGCGTTGCTTGGTTATTGGTACTGAAACTCTTTCAAGAGTGATTGATAAGCATGACCGCGATTGTATGATCTTTGCCGATGGGGCAGGAGCAACCATTATTGAGGCCGTTGAATCCGACGAAAAGTTTGGTATTATTTCCACCGCAATGATGTCGCATTCAGGCCCTGAACTTGACTATCTCTATATGGGCAAGTCATACCATCCCGATACCGATCCCAAAGTTCGTTATATTAAAATGGATGGCCGGAAAATATATGAGTACTCATTGGTGAATGTACCTGCTGCAATGAAAATTGCTATGGATAAATCGGGAATTCCCGCCGAAGATCTCAAGAAGATTATAATTCACCAGGCCAACGAAAAGATGGATGAGGCAATCGTAGTGCGTTTTATCCGTCAATGTAAGTTGACTAAAACATCGGCAGAGTTAATGCCTATGAGCATAAAAGAGTTGGGTAATAGTTCGGTGGCAACCATTCCTACATTGTACGATCTACTCCTTAGCAATAAGGTTGAAAATCATAAAATTAACAAGGGCGATATCATTATGTTTGCGTCTGTTGGGGCTGGAATGAATATCAATGCAATAGTATATAAACAGTAATAACTAGCGTATAGTTTATAGTGTTTAGTGAATAGAAAAGTGGAAAGCAAGAATTACCTCACTTTCCACTTTTACTTTTTAACCTTTCTACTTTTAACTTTCTACTTGTACTTTGGCTTAATTCTGTGCTTAGTTGACTGTTCGTACGAGTATGCAATTTCAATTAATACTGGTTCGCTCCAGGCTCGTCCAAAGATTGATATTCCAACAGGTAAACCATCAATATTCCCCATAGGTACTGTAATATTGGGGTACCCTGCAATTGCAGCGTACGATGAGCTGCTTCCTAAATAGTTGTCGCCATTTATAAGGTCGGTTTTCCAAGCAGGTGCACCTGTTGGGGCAATAAGTGCATCAAGTTTATTGGCGTTCATAATCTTGTCGATACCATTTTTACGAATGCCATTCATCATCAGGTCCAATGCTTTTTTATATTCTGCCGATTCAATATCCCCTTTCGATTGTGTTAGTTCGAGCAGTTGTTGATCGAAATATCTTAGTTCAACGGAGTCTTTCAGGTTGAATGCAATTAGTTCCTCAACGCTTTTGATTGGGGCATTATTACCTAAAGTTTCAAAGTACTTGTTTAGTCCATCCTTGAATTCAAAAAGCATCACCTCAAACGAGGCATTATTGATTTCTTTCTCAATTGGAAATGATATTTCAACAACCTCGGCACCGGCTTTTTTAATATCGTCAACAGCCTTTTTCATTAAAGTGTCAACATTGTGATGAAATCCGGAGATATTCGTCAGTAGTCCTATTCTTTTGCCTGTAAGTCCGTCGGTTTTTAGGAATTGTGTATAATCGGTGTATGTTTTTGCTTTTGCATCAAGTGTTTTGGAGTCGCTAGAGTCTATTCCTACCATAACTCCTAAACTTATTGCAACATCCTCAACGCTTCGAGCCATTGGGCCGGGGGTATCCTGTGTGAACGAAATGGGAATAATTCCTGTTCTGCTAATCAGTCCAACAGTTGGCTTTAGACCAACTATTCCATTGTTATTAGATGGACAAACTATTGAACCATTGGTTTCGGTTCCAATTGCAAATGCACAAAGATTTGCCGAAACGGCAACCCCAGAACCAGAACTCGAACCACAAGGGTTTCTATCCAATTCGTATGGGTTACGTGTTTGTCCACCAACACCGCTCCATCCGCTTGACGAAAGGCTTGCCCTAAAATTAGCCCACTCGCTCAAATTTGCTTTGGCAATAATTACTGCACCAGCCTCTCGGAGTTTTGCTGCAACCCAGCTGTCTTTTCCTACAAACGAGTTTTTAAGTACAACTGCGCCTGCTGTTGTAGGCATATTATCTTTTGTGTCTATATTGTCTTTTAGAATAACCGGAATTCCGTGCAACGGGCCTCGGCATTTGCCTTCGGCAAGTTCTTTGTCTAACTCCGTTGCTATTTTAAGAGCATCGGGGTTTACAGCTATAATTGCGTTCAGCGTCGGGCCATTCTTGTCGATTTCTTCAATTCTGGTAAGGTAATCGGCAACTACTTTTGTAATGGTAAATTTACCTTCCTTATAACCTTGCTGTAGTTGAGCAATGG
>CAZTVB010000065.1:0-9643 GCA_964616315.1 uncultured Rikenellaceae bacterium | reverse complement strand
AAAGTAATCTGTTACCAGTATGAAAATTGGAGCGTTATATAAAGAGATTTTTAGAATATCGATTAACTCGATATTCGCAACCAAGTTAAGGTCAATTCTTACTATACTTATCATTGCCTTAGGTATTATGGCATTGGTGGGCATTTTAACAGCCATTGATGCCATAAAAGGGAGTATCAGCAACCAATTTGCCATGATGGGTGCAAATACTTTCACCATTCAAAGCCGTGGAATGCGAGTGAATATTGGAGGAAACCGTTATAGAACCAAGAACCATCCTTACATTAGCATTAAGCAAGCCAGAGAATTTAAGGAGGTATTTACTTTTCCTGCCGATGTTTCAATATCAATTTGGGCTACTGGTGCAAGCACTATTAAGTACAAATCCAATAAAACAAATCCAAATATCAGCGTTAGAGGGGTTGACGAAGGATATTTAAAGACTGGAGGTGTGGAAATTGGCCGTGGTCGTAATTTCTCACCTCAGGAAATTCAAGATGCTCGTAATGTCGCTCTGATTGGAGATGAGGTTGCTCGCAAACTTTTCCTTAAAAATGAAGACCCAATTGATAAGGTAATTAGCGTAGGCGGAGGAAAATACCGGGTTATTGGTGTTATGAAATCGAAAGGAAGTGGATTTGGCGGAGGCCCCGATAGGTCGGTGGCTATTCCCTACACAAACGTTGCAGTATATTTTTCGCGTCCCAATATGGACTACGCAATAAGTATTCAGCCCCGCGATCCCAAACTGCTCGACCATTCAATTAGCGAGGCCGAAGGAGTTTTCCGTATAGTGCGTAATTTAAGCGCTACCGATGAGTCCGATTTTAATATTGAAACCAGCGATAGTTTAGCTAAGCTACTTATCGATAACCTAAGTTTTGTGTCAATTGCTGCCACAATAATTGGAATTATTACACTAATTGGGGCTGCTGTAGGGTTAATGAATATTATGCTTGTGGCTGTTGCTGAGCGTACCCGAGAGATTGGAACACGTAAGGCTATTGGTGCAACTTCATCAACCATAAAACAGCAGTTTTTGTTCGAGGCCATTTTAATTTGCCAGATGGGTGGTTTACTCGGTGTTATCCTTGGAATTTTCATTGGCAATTTGGTTTCGATGATGATGGAAAGCCCATTTATAGTTCCTTGGGGTTGGATATTTGGCGGATTAGGCCTTGCACTTTTAGTAGGTTTGGCTTCGGGTTATTTCCCTGCAGTAAAAGCATCGCGCTTAGACCCAATTGAGGCATTACGTTACGAGTAACTACAATCTTTCTACATATTAAAAGCACAGTTAATGCTGTGCTTTTTTGTTTGGTGATTTATTAAAAATGATATTTTTGAAGTGAGTTATTGTACTTTTAAAAGGATTTATTGTTATGCCGAAAACTCTAAAAGACCTTTTACCGCTTGGCAATCCTTTGCTTTACGAGATTAGTGAACCCGTTCAGCAATCGGAGTTACATTTGGTTTCTACTTGGGTTGCCGATTTACATAATGTGATGCAAGAAATACGTACCACCTATAACTTTGGTAGAGCAATTGCTGCTCCTCAAATTGGCGTTCTGAAAAGGCTTGTCTATGTGAATATTGATAAACCTGTTATTATTATTAATCCAGAGTTCACCTATATGAGCAATGAGATGATTGAGCTATGGGACGATTGTATGAGTTTTCCGAATCTGTTAGTTAGGCTTAGACGCCACAAAAGTGTCACCATACAATATCTTGACGAGAATTGGCAGCACCAGCAATGGAGTGTAAGCGATGATTTATCGGAACTACTACAGCATGAATATGACCATTTGGATGGAATCCTAAGCACCATGCGTGCAATTGATAGCAAATCGTTTAAGTGGAGACAACTTTAGTTTGCTTATTGTGAATTGAATTTGTTATCTTGTTAATTGGTTTTCAAACCCAATAAATTAAAATCAATGTATAAAATAATAGTACCATTAGCTTTGTTTGCCCTAATTGTAGGCTGCAAAACATCAAATACTGAACTTAAGCAGGAAACAGTAAATACCTCTGAGTTTGTAAGGGATACTACACCACGGGTAACAGGTATTGGTGGTATATTCATCACTTCGGATGACCCACAAAAAACAACCGAATGGTACGGTAAAAACTTAGGTCTAGCAACCGATGAGTACGGCTCAGTGTTCGAATTTCGTAGTGCTAATAATCCTGATGAGGTTAATTACCTGCGTTGGAGTGCTTTTAAAACAGGTAGTAATTATTTAAAGCCCTCAAAGAAAGAGTTTATGATTAATTATCGTGTTCAAAATATCGAGGGTTTAGTTCGTATGCTTCGCAATAATGGCGTTATAATACTCGATACCATTGCAACTTACGATTATGGAAAATTTGTCCATATTCTCGACCCTGATGGTAATAAAATTGAACTTTGGGAGCCGGTAGATAGTGTATTAACCAAGATGGGCGGCAAAACAACCAAATAAAAAGTGTCAAATATTATGCGTTATATTGCACTACTCCGAGGAATAAATGTTGGTGGAAACAACATAATTAAGATGGAGGACTTAAGGGCTTGCTTTGTTGCTATGTGTTTTACCGATGTTAAAACATATATCCAAAGTGGAAATGTGCTTTTCAGCACGGGTAATGAGGATAAACTTGAATTGGTGAATAGGATTGAATCGGAACTCTCACGCAGGTTTAACTATCAGTCCAAAATTGTATTGGTTTCGCAAAATAAAATTGAAACTGTTATTAAGACTGCTCCAGAAGGTTTTGGTACAAAACCTGAGGAATTTAGGTACGATGTTGTTTTTCTTAAGGAACCTCTATCTTCAAATGAGGCGTTTCATAGCCTGAAACTACGAGAAGGGGTAGATAATGCTTATATTGGAAAAGATGTTCTTTACCTGTCGAGGCTCGTAAGTAGGGCAGGGCAGAGCTATTTGTCTAAAATAATCTCGCTTCCTGTTTATCAATATATGACCATAAGGAATTGGAATACTACCACTAAGTTGTTTGAACTGATAGGAGAGTAAAAAAAGGCTGCCATTTGGCAGCCTTTAAGTTTTTATATCAACTAGTAGAATAGTTTGTGAATCAAATCAACAACGCGGCAAGAGTAACCCCACTCGTTATCGTACCAAGATAGGATTTTAACCATATTGCCATTAACCATTGTGCTGTTAGCATCGAAGATTGATGAGTGAGTGTTGTGGATAATATCAACCGATACAATCTCATCCTCAGTGTACTCCAATACGCCCTTCATTGAACCTTCGGCAGCTTTTTTCATAGCAGCGTTGATTTCCTCTTTTGTAGCCTCTTTCTTAAGAATTGCTACAAAGTCAACCAATGAACCAGTTGGGGTGGGGACACGTACAGCAAGACCATCAAGTTTACCTTTTAGTTCAGGAATAACTTTACCTACAGCTTTAGCAGCACCAGTGGTAGTAGGGATTTGAGAAACAGCTGCTGAACGAGCACGGCGTAAATCGCTGTGAGGAGCGTCCAAAATGCGTTGGTCGTTAGTGTAAGAGTGGATGGTGTTCATAAAACCACGCTCAACGCCAAAACTGTCGTTCAAAACCTTAACTACAGGAGCCAAACAGTTAGTGGTGCAGCTTGCGTTAGAAACGCAGGTATCGGTTGGTTTTAAATCGGCATCGTTAACACCAAGAACAATCATGCGGTCAATCTCATCCTTTGCGGGAACAGTAAGGATAACCTTTTTAGCACCGTTCTTAATATGGTCGCCGTAACCACCCTTTTCACTTTCACGTTTTGTGAAAATACCAGTAGATTCGATAACTACATCAGGGGTAACGCTCCACTTAATGTTAATTGGAGCCTTCTCAGCGTATACTCTATATTTTTTGCCGTTAACAATTAGGTTTTCAGCATCAAACTCAACTTTACCCTCGTAACGACCTTGAGTAGAATCGTACTTAAGTAGGTGAGCTAAAGTTTTTGTGTCGGTAAGGTCATTGATACCAACAACTTCTAATTCGGGACGTTCCAACGCAATTTTAAATACATTGCGGCCAATACGTCCAAAGCCATTGATTGCAACTTTAATTTTTGTCATAGCTTTTAAGGATTATTATTGATGAATAATATGGATAACTAAATTATGAAACAAAGGTATGGAAATTTAAAATCAGATTAAAATTTAGAGTTTGTCAATAAACATATTTTAACGCAAACGGTTGAATCTGAATAATAAGTACGGAATTCGATTTTTGAGGTTATAGACTGTTAGCGTAATCGACTAAACGGTAATAGATTGTAAGTGCTTTTTTGCTGTGCAAGTTTAAATAATCAGCCACAACTGTTTTCAAGTTTTCTGGTTTTGTCCGAAAATCCTGAGCAAATTTCTTTTTTGAGGAGTTTTGGAGTTGAAATTTAGGAAATAATTTGCCCGAAGAAATCAGATACTATTAGTAAAAGTGTTGTAATCGTCAAAAGTATTGATATTGGTAAAAGACCTAATGTTTTCTGGGCTTGCTTCAATTTCAACCTTAATGGTGTTGCAAGAGTCGAGTAGATCTGCTATGCGATGACCTTTGCCGTCGGATAGTATTTTTGATATTTGTGTAGATAAGCGCTTGCTATAAACTGCCAGTAATGGCTCGTTGAATCCGTTGAGCGTTGGAATTACGGCATCAACTTTAGGTTGCTTCTTGATGTAGACATCAAGAAGTAGGTTTGCAATGTTGGTGCTTATAAATGGCATATCGCACGATACAACAAGAACCATTTCGTTGGATGAGTGGTTTAAAGCAGAGTGGATTCCTCCCAATGGCCCACAGTTTTCAATTGTATCGGGGTATAATTTTGCTGGAATTCTATAGTCGCCATGAGATTGGTTTGATATGATTATTACCTCATTGCAAATTGGGCCTAATGCTCTATGGATTCTTGAGATTATAGTCTCGCCCTCAATTTCAATCAACGCCTTGTTAATGCCACCAAGCCTAGTTGCCTTGCCTCCGGCAAGAATGGCGAGAGTGGTTTTTAGTTGTTCGTTGTTCGTTGATTGTTGATGAGCCAAGAGAATGTTTTTTTGTTTGATATACTTTGTAACAGAATTGTTTAGTTAATATTCTCCAACACTCCAATACTCCGCTCTTAATTATTGCATTGTCAAATTGCCAAATTGTCAAACTAACTCTCCTAGTCCCTCCCGGATAACTATCGCTTCTCCACTAGTGCAGTCCACAATTGTTGATGGAATGTTGTTGCCATAGCCACCATCAATAACCATATCAACTAGTTCCTTGTAGTTTTCGAATATCTGTTCGGGGTCGGTGGTGTACTCAATCAATTCATCGTCATCCTTTAGCGATGTGGTTAATATTGGTTTCCCCAGTATGGTTACGATTTTCAGAGGAATTGAGTTGTTGGGAATGCGAATTCCAACAGTTTTTTGTCGACTAATAAAGTAATCGGGAACACGATTAAGACCAGGAAGAACAAAAGTAAATGGCCCCGGAAGGTTCCTCTTCATCAGCTTAAAGGTTGGATTATCAACCTTGGCAAAATCTGCAATGTGGCTTAAGTCTTGGCAGATGAAGGAAAAATGGGCATCCTTAGGTTTTTGCCCTTTTATTTTGATAATTCGTTCCACTGCTTTGGAGTTTGAAATATCGCAGCCTATTCCGTAAACAGTGTCGGTTGGGTAGATTATTATTCCGCCACGTTTTAAAACCTCAACCGCACGCTCAATGTCGTGCGGGTTGGGGTTCTTTTCATTAATTCGTATGTAAATGCACTCAGGCATTTAGCGTATTATCCATTAACTTTCTTGTAATCCTCTAGGAATTTCTGTAAACCGATATCGGTTAGGGGGTGGTTCAATAAGCCAAGAATTGCGCTTAATGGGCAAGTTGCCACATCGGCACCAGCTTCCAAGCACTGTACAATGTGCATTGTGTGGCGGATTGATGCCGCAAGCACCTTTGTTTCGTACTCGTAGTAGTTGTAAACATCAACAATTTGGCGGATAAGCTCAACACCATCGGTTGAAACGTCATCCAAACGGCCAATAAATGGAGAAACGTAGGTTGCACCTGCCTTTGCTGCAAGCAATGCTTGACCAACAGAGAAAACCAATGTGCAGTTTGTGCGAATCTTATTGTCTGAGAAATATTTAATGGCTTTAATACCATCCTTTGTTGCAGGAACTTTCACAACAATTTGAGGATGAAGAGCTGCAAGCTCTTTTCCTTCGCGAATCATTCCCTCGTAGTCGGTTGAAATAACCTCAGCGCTAACATCACCTTTAACGATATTGCAGATATCAACGTAGTGCTGTTTGATATTGGCCTCACCCTTGATGTTTTCCTTGGCCATTAACGATGGGTTTGTGGTTACGCCATCGAGTACTCCCAAATCGTTTGCTTCGCGGATTTGGTTTAAGTTTGCTGTGTCGATAAAGAACTTCATAATATTTGGATATTAAATTGTTTTCGCACAGCAAAGCTACATATTTTTTTAGAATACCGAAATTGAAAGTTGTGAGATGACTCACAACTCGTTTTGATTATAGCATAGATTTACAATTACTTCAATTCTTAGAGAAGCACTAAAAAACTTTAAATACAAGCACTCTTAAAGTATCGCTAGTTTTATTCTTCATTCCACGTGGTATATTTTTGGGGATTTCAAGAGTGCAATCCTTTGGAAGGTTGTATTCTTTTCCATCAACGTTAAGCGTGGCAGTGCCCTCAAGAGAGTAGAAAACCACATCGAAAGGATTTGTATGTATATCCACCACCTCGCCACTTTTCAGGGTTAGATGGATGATTTCTGCTTTAGGGGTTACATACATTTTTCGCCCTTCGAGGTTGAATGGAACTTTTTCGGCGGTTTCGGGAGTTATTATTTTCATAGTTGACAATGTATAGGTTCATAAAACAACTTGAGTCGCGGTTTTATGCACAACTCAAGTAACAAATTTAAGAAAAATCCTAATTAAGGTATTTTTTAAAGATTACACATTGGTATTCTAGATGACAAGAAATAATATTCTATTAATCTTTACGAATAACCATCAACTATCAACGAAACACCAATATATCTCCACCCACATAATCCACCGTAATAGCCTTTTCCTTATCAACCGTACCCGCAAGAATTTGCTTTGAGAGCTCGTTAAGGATGAATTTTTGCATTAATCTTTTAATAGGTCTTGCACCGTAAACAGGGTCAAATCCTGTACTCGAAATCCACTCAATGGCGCTATCGGTTATTTCAATGTTGATATCGTTTTGCTGCAACATCTCCTTGATTCGGTTGAACTGAATCTTAACTATATTGCCTATTTCATCCCTGTTCAATGGCGTAAACATTATAATTTCGTCCACACGGTTTATGAATTCAGGGCGGATTGATTGTTTCAGCAACTCAAATACCTGCAGTTTAGTTTTCTCGAAAACTTCCTCAGAGTTGTTTTTCCCAATTGCAGAGAAACTCTCCTGTATGATATGCGAACCGATATTTGATGTCATTATGATGATTGTATTCCTAAAATCTACCGTACGCCCCTTGTTGTCGGTTAAACGTCCATCGTCAAGCACCTGTAAAAGGATGTTGAAAACATCGGGATGCGCCTTTTCAATCTCATCGAGCAAAACAACGGAGTATGGTTTATGCCGAACCGACTCGGTGAGCTGACCACCCTCATCGTAACCAACATATCCAGGAGGCGCTCCAACTAATCGCGATACAGAGTGACGCTCCTGATACTCGCTCATATCTATTCGGGTCATCAAATTTTCATTGTTGAAAAGGAATTCAGCCAATGCTTTGGCAAGTTCCGTTTTACCAACGCCAGTAGTACCAAGGAAGATAAACGAACCTATTGGGCGTTTTGCATCCTGTAAGCCAGCACGACTTCGGCGAACAGCATCGGAAACCGCAGTAATGGCTTCGTTTTGCCCAACAACCCGTCTGTGCAATTCATCCTCAAGGTGAAGTAGTTTTTCCCTTTCGCTCTGTAGCATTCGGCTAACAGGAACACCAGTCCATCGCGATACAACCTCGGCGATATCCTCGGCATCAACCTCCTCTTTAATCAAGGCGTAATCGGACTGAACAGACATCAACTCCTTTTTAAAACGTTCAATTTCAGCTTCGGCCTCCTTAATCCTGCCGTAACGGATTTCGGCAACCTTGCCATAATCGCCTCGGCGTTCAGCGTCCTCGGCCTCAAAGCGAAGATTCTCAATTTCTTGCTTGTTATGCTGAATTTTGTCGATGATGTTCTTCTCGTTTTGCCACTTTGCACGAAGTTTAACTCGCTCCTCGTTCAACTCTGCAATCTCGCGCGATAGTTCGTCGAGTTTTAGTTTGTCGCCCTCACGCTTAATGGCCTCACGCTCAATTTCCAACTGCTTTATTCTACGCTCAATCTCATCGATATCCTCAGGTACTGAGTTCATCTCTAAACGTAACTTTGCTGCGGCTTCATCAATCAAATCTATTGCCTTATCGGGCAAAAACCTATTTGTGATGTATCGGTTCGATAGTTCAACCGCAGCAATAATGGCTTCGTCCTTGATTCGTACTTTATGGTGATTCTCGTACCTTTCCTTTAATCCACGGAGTATAGAGATTGCATCCATAGGCAAAGGCTCATCCACAACAATACTTTGGAATCGGCGTTCCAGCGCTTTGTCCTTCTCAAAGTACTTCTGATACTCGTTGAATGTGGTTGCGCCAATTGCACGCAATTCGCCGCGCGCTAATGCTGGTTTAAGAATATTGGCGGCATCCATTGCACCTTCGCTCTTTCCTGCTCCAACAAGGGTGTGGATTTCGTCGATGAATAGGATTACTTCGCCCTCTGCGGCTATAACTTCCTTTACAACAGATTTCAACCGCTCCTCAAATTCACCCTTGTACTTTGCACCAGCAACCAAAGCGCCCATATCGAGCGAGAAAAGTTGCTTTGTTTTAAGATTCTCCGGAACGTCACCATTCACAATTCTGTGAGCAATGCCTTCGGCAATGGCTGTTTTACCAACGCCAGGTTCGCCAATGAGAATTGGGTTGTTTTTGGTTCTACGCGAAAGAATTTGTAGTACACGGCGGATTTCATCATCGCGGCCAATCACTGGGTCGAGTTTACCACTCCGGGCCATCTCGTTAAGGTTGATTGCAAAACGGTTTAAAGCATTGTAGGTATCCTCGGCTGTTTGGGAATCAACCTTTGCTCCCTTGCGCAACTCGGCAATGGCCAGTTTCATCTCCTTTTCGTTCATTCCAGCATCCTTCATCATCTGCCCAACCTGTTCGCCAGCAGTAATCAACCCTAAAAGGATATGCTCAATGGACACAAATTGGTCGCCCATTCCTTTGCTGAATTCCATTGCCTTTTGCAACACTTTGCTCGATGTAGAACTTAGATATGGCTCGCCTCCAGAAACCTTAGGGTACGATTCCAACATTCTGTCCAAAACAGCATCGAAAGTTGATGGATTGACACCCAATTTACGAAGTAAATAACCAGTAATATTCTCGGTTTGCTCCAGCACTCCTTTTAGAATATGCGCTGGCTCAATTGCTTGATGATTGAATCCTTGGGCAATCTCAAAGGCCTTTTGAATTGCCTCCTGCGATTTGATTGTAAAATTATTCAGGTTCATATATTTTG